>JAAZKI010000027.1 GCA_012799905.1 Lentisphaerota bacterium
GAGGGGCGAGAAACTGTTGTTTTATCCGCAGATTACGCTGATGACGCAGATTTTTTGAGGTGCGTTGTCTAGGGAAAAGTCTGAAAAATTGTCTTGGCTGTTGATGCAGGCATGGTTTTTGCGTGAAGGGGGGGTATATTTGTTCTAAGATATGCATGCCTGGCCGTTGTGGTTGGCGACGGCTGTTTAAGCGGGTGCCGGGAATGAACGAAAGGAGTCTGTCATGGGGTATCTGATTGAAAGCGAGAGCCGGAAACGTCTGGCTGCGGAATACTGATGGGAATCCTGACGCGCTGCCTGGTCAGGCAGACCCGGAGCAGAAGCGTTGGCATGGGAGAGAGTCATGTTGTGGTTGTGGTGGCGAAGACGTTATCGACAATGGCACTACCGACGCCTGCTGGCAGCCTGGCCGCCAGCAGGCAATCGAGTGCTTCGTTTCAACTGGCTGGATTTGACTTTGGACGGCATGCGCTGCGGGGCGTCGCTGGGGAGCGTCGCCATCTGGGGGCGGCCCGAACATATCGCCCTGCCGGCCGACCGCCTGCTGCAAATCACCTATCCCGAACGCGGCCTGGCGCTTGAATTTGAGAACGAGTCGCTCGCTTACATCGGGTTTGAATTCAGCGCTGACCACCCACAGCGACGTCTGCCAGTCGATAACCTGCACGACGAAATGCAATTTTTTTCGGCGACAACAGAACTCGCTGACATTCGACGGCTGGCCGGCGAACCAGCGCGGACCGAGCAGGATGAAAGCAAAACCGTCCTCCAGTACCGACGCCTGCAACACGTGCTGGAATTCGAATTCGACCGCAATGGAACGCTGAGGAGGTTCAATCTGTTCCCGGAAGAGGGAAAATAGCCCGGCAGAGATGAGTGAAACAGAGATAGGCAAGAGAAACGCGAAAGAGGGAGAGGCGGAAAGGCTGGCAGACGATAGCAGATTTGTTTTTTTGATAAAAATTTGTTATATTTATGATTAGCTTGCGGCGAAGATTTTTAAAGCGCTGAAATTTTCTGAAGCGTCTTTTTAATTTTGGATTATACTGCTGGCGTTTTCCACCAAGCTTTAGGAGGAAGAGACATGAAGACTTTTCTACGATTTACGTTAATTGAGCTTCTTGTCGTCATTGCCATCATTGCGATTTTGGCGGCGATGCTTTTGCCTGCCTTGGCCAAGGCTCGCGAGAAGGCCCGCGCCATTTCCTGCGTGTCGAACATGAAGCAGCTGGGTCTCGGCATGATCATGTACACGGATGATTACCTGCGTTTGCCGTTGAACTATCCCAACACCACCTATGTGCTTCCGAACGGCAACACCTATACCGGCTATCGGCTCTGGACCAGCTTGGTCTTTGACTATGTCGGTGACTTGAAGGCTTTTGACTGCCCGAGCAACACGTACGTCTGGAAAGGCGGCTATAGCGGCACAAGCGACTATGGCATGAACCAATTGGCGGGCGCCTATGCACTCTCGCAGTTTGTCAACCCGAGCGCCTGTATGTTCTTTTCCGAGGCCGAAGGCGTTGACTCCTACAATCTCAACAGCGGCGCAAGCACCACCGACTGGTCCACAGGCGCCAGCAACGTCGAAATGGTCGGTCGCCACAATGAGGGCTTGAACAATACGTATGCAGACGGGCATGTGGAATGGCTGCGGCGCGCCGCCGTGCCGATTCATCCGAGTTTCGGCAGTCAAGGCAAATACTGGTCCCCGACCTACAAAGGGTCGAATCCTTGAAACAGGCGCTGCTGGCAAAGCCCGCCAAGACCAAGGGCATTCAAAAAGCTTTTTCGGATGCCCTTATGTTTTGCCATCATCTTTTAATTTGTTTTTGGTGGCGGAGGGAATATTTTATTGGCGCAATGCAGTTTTTGGCAGTCAATCATGCAGAGACGGCTGAAGCTCAAAGCATAGACTAGCGTTTTCCATCAAGCCTTAGTTTTCCATCAAGCCTTAGGAGGAAGAAACATGAAGAGATTTTTGCGATTCACGTTGATTGAGCTTTTGGTCGTCATTGCGATTATTGCGATTTTGGCGGCGATGCTTTTGCCTGCCTTGGCCAAGGCACGCGAGAAGGCTCGCGCCATTTCCTGCGTGTCGAACATGAAGCAGCTGGGTCTCGGCATGATCATGTACACGGATGATTACCTGCGTTTGCCAGTGAACTATCCCAACACCACCTACGTGCTTCCGAACGGCAACACCCATACTGGATACCGGCTCTGGCCCAGCCTGGTTTTTGACTATGTCGGCGATCTGAAAGCCTTTGACTGCCCCAGCAACACGTTCGTCTGGACCGGCAATTACAGCGGCGCGTGCGACTACGGCATTAATTATTGGGCCAGCACCCAGCCGCTCTCGCAGTTTGTCAACCCGAGCGCCTGCATGTTCTTTTCCGAGGCCGAAGGCCCCGACTCCTACAATCTCGACAGCGATATAAGCCCCACAGAGAATGTCCAGGGCGCCGCCAACGGCGAAATGGTCGGCCGCCACAACGAAGGCTTGAACAATACGTATGCAGACGGGCATGTGGACTGGCTGCGGCGCGTCGCTGTGCCGCTTTATCCGACCTACGGCAGTCCAGGCAAGTACTGGTCCCCGACTTATACAGGGACAAATCCCTAAACCATGAGCTGCTGGCTAAGTCCGGCAAAGTTAAGGGCATCCGAAAGTTATTTTCGGGTGCCTTTATTTTTTAATTTGCTTTTTGATGGCGAAGGGAATATTTTATTGATGCAATGTGGTTTTTAGCAGTCAATCATGCAGCGACGGCTGAAGCTCAAAGCATAGACTAGCGTTTTCCATCAAACATTCATTAGGAGGAAGGAACATGAAGAGTTCTCGGCGATTCACTTTGATTGAGCTTCTGGTCGTCATTGCCATCATTGCGATTTTGGCGGCGATGCTTTTGCCTGCCTTGGCCAAGGCTCGCGAAAAGGCTCGTGCTATTTCCTGCACGTCGAACATGAAGCAGCTGGGTCTCGGCATGATCATGTATACGGATGATTACCAGCGTTTGCCGGTGGCATATCCCTGCCACTATTACGTGCTTCCGAACGGTAATATTTATGCCAATACCAGTCCCAGCAGCGGTTACCGGCTCTGGACCAGTCTGATTTATGAGTATGTGGGTGACCTGAAAGTCTTTGACTGTCCCAGCAACACGTTCGTCTGGACCGGCAATTACAGCGGCACGAGCGACTATGGCATTAATTTTTACGCCGGCGCCCAACCCCTTTCGCAGTTTGTCAACCCGAGCGCCTGCATGTTCTTTTCCGAGGCTGAAGGATCTGACTCCTACAATCTCGACAGCGACGTAGAACCCGGGAGTGCTGTCCAGGGCGCCGCCAACGGTGAAATGGTCGGTCGCCACAACGAAGGCTTGAACAATACGTATGCAGACGGGCATGTGGACTGGCTGCGACGCGTCGCTGTGCCGATTTATCCGGCCTACGGCAGCCCAGGCAAGTACTGGTCCCCGACCTACAAAGGGACGAACCCCTGAGCCATGAGCTGCTGGCAAAGTCCGGCAAAGTTAAAGGCATCCGAAAGTTATTTTCGGGTGCCTTTATTTTTTAATTTGCTTTTTGATGGCGAAGGGAATATTTTATTGGTGCGATGCAGTTTTTAGCAGTCAATCATGCAGAGGTGATTGAAGCTCTGAGCATAGTTGTTGCGTTTTCCATCAGACTCAGGAGGAAGTGACATGAAGAGATTTTTGCGATTCACTTTGATTGAGCTTCTGGTCGTCATTGCCATCATTGCGATTTTGGCGGCGATGCTTTTGCCTGCCTTGGCCAAGGCGCGCGAGAAGGCTCGTGCTATTTCCTGTACGTCGAACATGAAGCAGCTGGGTCTCGGCATGATCATGTACACGGATGATTACCAGCGTTTGCCGGTGGCATATTCCTGCCACTACTACGTGCTTCCGAACGGCGATGTTTATTCCAATACCAGTGCCAGCAGCGGTTTTCGGCTTTGGCCCAGCCTGATTTATGAGTATGTGGGTGACCTGAAAGTCTTTGACTGTCCCAGCAACACGTACGTCTGGACCGGCGGCTACAGCGGCAGGAGCGACTACGGCATAAACAGTTTGGCCGGAAACTATGCGCTCTCACAGTTTGTCAACCCGAGCGCCTGTATGTTCTTTTCCGAGGCCGAAGGCGTCGATTCCTACCATCTCAACAGCGGCGCAAGCACCACCGACTGGTCCACAGGCGCCAGCAACGTCGAAATGGTCGGCCGCCATAACGAGGGCTTGAACAATACGTATGCGGATGGGCATGTAGACTGGCTGCGGCGCATTGCCGTGCCGATTTATCCGGCCTTCGGCAGTCATGGCAAGTATTGGTCCCCGACCTACACAGGAACGAATCCCTGAAATCCGGCGCAGCCGGCAAAGTCCGGTAAGATTAAGGACATCCGAAAGCTATTTTCGGGTGTCCTTATTGTATTCATCATGGTGCCGTCTGAAGGCTTATGGAAGGCGTGGGCGCCGTCCATCACGGCTTCTCCAGGATGTCTGAATCGATGTTCAGTCCCTTAAAGCGATAGACGCCCGGCGCGGTCTCCACCGTGTTTCCATATCTTGATTTGAGGCCGGCGACGCCATTGACGGTGATTTCCGCCTCGCACTCGTCTGGCCCGTCAGCCGTTATGATGACCAGCGGTTTGCCCTCGTTGACAAAGGAACGCGCCAGTACCGCATTGCCGCTAAGCTGCTTGACAGCGGTGGCGGGCGCAGGTTCTCGGCTCAGAAAATACGGTGCGAGAGACGTGATCAGCTTCGCGCCGACCGTCGCGTTCACCCATTGTTCCTCCGAATGCCCAGGGTCATTCTTCTCGGAATAATAGAAAATATGGTGATAGGAATAGAAGAAGTAGGCTTTGGCGTCATAAATCGCGCCGAGAAGCGCCATTGAGCGGACTTCTTTTGCCGTCGGATAGCGTGGAACCCGCTGGGCTGAGGACGAATTCCAGGAGAAAATTTGCGGAACCCACACGAATGGCGTTCCGGCCTCCTTGACTTTATCCAGCGCACGATGCGAGACCGCCATACTCTGGCGCGGCGAGTCTTTGTAGACGGAGTCGCCAATCGGATAGCTGTCATGCATGAGATAATCGCCTGTAGGCGCGAAATGCACGAAATCCATCGGCTTGTCCGTCAGGGTCATCGTCGGATGCCACGGGTCATTTTCGCTGATAACTTCGCGCAAGTGGCGGATTTCTGGCAGTTGATCAACCGGATTTTCGTCACTGACATACCATCCGATAATGTTTGGCTCGCGCTTGATGCTGTCGACGATGTACCGCGTCACGTTGTCGAGTCCCTTGACATCATCCAGCGATTCCCGGCGTGGTTTGGCGGACGGCAGCTGGTACTTGATGGCCACCAGGAAGTTCAGGTCGTATTTCGCCAATTCGCGGACGCCTTCGACGAGCGTTTCCCGCGCCGTGTCCTTTTTTCCCGCGAAGTTCACATTGTTCCATAGCATCTCCACGGAATTGAAGCCTGCGTCCTTGACGCGCTGCAACATTTGGGTGTCCTCGGGCTTGCGGAATCCGAGGTATACGCCGACTGGCAGGAACGGCTTGCCATCCCGCAGCATTCGACCGTCGGATTCCATGATTATGCGCCCTGGGATGTCCTCCACTTTGCGCACGAACAGCACGCTTTCATCGACGGCGAGAATTTCTTTTTTCGCCATGTCCAGCAGCGTCGCCTGCAAAGGCAGTCTGCCAGCAGGGAACTCGCCGAACTTCCCATTGGCGTATCCGTCCTTGATTTCCAGAAGCTTGCGGACGCCGCCCGCATCCACCAGCAGGCGGCAATCCTTTGCATTCTTGTTTTGCGGCAATTTGAGAAAATACGTGATTCCTGCGGCCGGATTGTAGGTCATCACGTTGTTCTTGAGAGGAAACAGCGTGTAGCCAATGACGGACATCGGTTCAATGCGGATGTTGTCAAACCAGACTTTCCCAATGCGCGCCGTGCGAATCAGCAGGTTAAGCCTGACTTTTTTGTCGTGGGTCTCCGGAACGGAGAAGATATGAGTCCACTCTGTCCACTCAGGACGGCTATCCTTAAACCTTTTCGCGGTGAAGGAGCCTTGATCCACTTTTCCCGTCTTGCTGTTGGTGAAGCGCAGGCATACGATTTCTTCAATGTCAAGTTTCGGGTCCACCACCATCTCAGTACGATAATGGACATGTAGGCGATAGTGGATGCCATGCTCAAGCTCGACAACCTTATAGGCGCTTACGCTCTCCTTTGTCTCCTTTCGTTCGGCCACCAGGCATCCCGTCCCTGTCATGCCTGCTTTTGCGTCCCAACTGAAATTATTCGTCTGACTGATCCAGCCATCCCAGCCATTGTTGAAATCCTCGACGACGACAGGCAAGGTCGAGACTTTCGGCAACGGCCTGAATGTGGCCAGGTCTGGAAGCTCTTCAGCCAAAGCGCATGTCATCCAGACGCAGAAGGTAAGAACAAATGCACGCATTTTCATTTTTCTGCTTTCCTAATAATAATTCTCTGATAAAACAAAAGCCCCAACCCGATAAGGCTGAGGCTTTTAAGTTGGTACCCGGGAGAGGAATCGAACCTCCGACCAAAAGTTTAGGAAACTTCTGCTCTATCCACTGAGCTACCCAGGCGTATGCTACTTCATAAAAAATTATGCTATCTTTAAATATGACATGAGAACGAGTTTTTTCAAGGCGGTCACCACGAAACGACCGAAGCGAGTGTGGTCTGCCAGCAGCTGATAATGGTCATCTCGGCAGCGTTTGTTTTCAGCACTAACTGTAGTGCCTTTACAAGGCACTGTCCCAAGGGGAGCGCTTCCCCCAGGCTGAAGCCTGGGGTTAAGCATGGTCAAGCGCCTACGGCGCAGACTGCATGCACAAATGCATGTTAAGCAGCTCACTATGAATCAGCAACATGTAGTTGTTGAAGCGGTATTTGATAATACGCACAGAAGTCATGGCCATCCGCGATGAGACCAATCTCACATACATCAGCCTAAAAACCTACAAGCATTCATCACAAAACTTCGCACATTAACAACGTATTCATTCAAACGAACTCGGTGAAGTTTTTCTTCAGGCAGGTTTTGTGCACGCAGACCGGCTGGTCGCCGAGGTTTTCAATGACGTATTCACCCATGTTTGCCGGCACGACGACCATATCCAGGTAATTCTGCTCAAAGCGGTATTCCGGATTGGCTTTCGAATAAACCACGACGCGTTCAC
>JAAZKI010000219.1 GCA_012799905.1 Lentisphaerota bacterium
AGATACGTGAGATATGTAAGCAGGCTAAAGCCTGCGGGACATACAGCAAACTAAAGTTTGAACTACATGCTCGTGCAAGCGAGGAAGATACGGCAAGCTGAAGCTGAACTACATGCGATGCCGCAGCCGGTGTCCATCATGTCCACTTCTGTCCACGTCCACTCTCCATTAACGTCCACTTCTGTCCACAGTCCATCGTCTACTGTCCACTAAAGTCGTTTTCTGTCAAGTTGCCCTGTACAGTGATGAAAAATGCCTTGGTTATGATATATTATGACTTTGCATTTTTTCCAAGGAGGACATTGCATGCAGAAAGCATTATCGAATTTTGTGCCCTCGCGAGCGCGTATGAGCGTCGAAGGATTGCAGGAGGCTTTCATCTGGCATCTCCGGTACACCTTTGCGATCATGGAACGCGATTTGACTGATCAGGATTGCTACCAGGCATTTTCGTTGGCTATCCGGGAGCGGATTGTGGAACGCTGGATCAAGACGCATGAAGCCTATCTCGACCGCAACGTGCGACACGTCTGTTATCTGTCAGTGGAATTTTTGATTGGCCGCCTGCTGGCGACGAATGTGCTCAATCTCCGGATGGAGGAAATCTGTCAAAAGGCCTTGGAAGGCAAGGAGATCAATTGGGATAAGATTCGCGAGCTGGAGGTCGATGCCGGTCTTGGCAACGGTGGTCTTGGCCGCCTGGCAGCCTGTTTTATGGACTCGATGTCGACCCTCAACTTGCCGTGCATGGGCTATGGCTTGCGCTATGACTATGGGATTTTCCGGCAGCTGATCGTCAATGGCATGCAGGTCGAGGAGCCGGATGACTGGCGCCGCAACGGCTATCCGTGGGAAATCAAGCGCTTGGAGAAAAGCGTGTTTGTCCAGTTCGGCGGTGAGACTGTGTGCGTTGACGTCAACGGCCGCAAGGTCTGGCGTTGGTCGCCGGCCGAGCGCGTGCAAGGCATTCCGTATGACATCCCGATTGTCGGTTATGGCGGCAAGACGGTCAACACTCTGCGCCTATGGTCAGCCGCGTCTGACAATGAATTTGACTTCCAGGATTTCAACCGCGGGTCGTATGTCGAGGCGGTCGAGCACAAGGTCAATGCCGAGAATTTGACCAAGGTGCTGTATCCGAATGATAACATCGACCAGGGCAAGGAGCTGCGACTTCGGCAGCAGTACTTCTTCGTCGCCTGCACGCTGCGGGACATCCTGCGGCGCTATCGCCGTCAGAACACCAGTTGGGATAACCTGGGAGACAAGGTTTTCATACAGCTGAATGACACGCATCCGACTCTGGCCATACCGGAGCTGATGCGGATTCTGTTGGATGAAGAGGGGCTTTCCTGGGAAAAGGCCCAGCAGATAACGTATTCCGTGTTCGGCTACACCAACCATACGGTGCTGCCCGAGGCCCTGGAAAAATGGAATTTGGAACTGTTCGAGCGCCTTCTGCCGCGGCACATGCAGATTATCTACGAGATCAACGGGCGTTTCCTCCGCGAGGTCAGCTCGCGCTATCCCGGCGATATCGACCGCCTGCGCCGGATGAGCATCATTGAGGAAGGCAAAAATCGCCGCGTCCGCATGGCGAACTTGGCTCTGGTCGCCTCGACCAAGGTCAATGGCGTCGCTAAAATCCATTCCGATATCCTGCGCCGGAAGATTTTTCGCGATTTCGCCGAAATGTGGCCGGATAAATTTGTGAACATCACCAACGGCATTACGCAACGCCGTTGGCTGTTGAACGCCAATCCGCGCCTGGCCAAGCTGATCACCAGCCGCATCGGCGATAAATGGATCACTGATTTGCAGGAGCTGCGCAAGCTTGAGGCATTCGTGGATGATGATGACTTCCTGACCGCATTCCAGGGGATCAAGCGGGCTAACAAGGAACGGTTGGCTACGGTTATACAAGATACACTTGGGGTCACGGTCGATGTCGATTCGATTTTTGACGTCCAGGTTAAACGCTTGCATGAGTACAAGCGCCAGCTGCTGTTGATTCTGTACGTGATTATGCTGTATAACCGCCTGGTGGAAAACCCCGACCTGGATATGACGCCGAGGACGTTTATCTTCTCCGGCAAGGCCGCGCCCGGCTATATCCTGGTCAAGCAGGTGCTGCGCTTGATTCATAATGTCGCGGAGACGATTGCCGGCCATCCGGTGGCCAGCAAGAAGCTCAAGGTAGTGTTCTTGCCAGACTATCGCGTGTCCCTGGCAGAGATAATCATTCCGGCGGCGGATGTCAGCGAACAGATTTCCCTGGCTGGCAACGAGGCCTCCGGCACAGGCAATATGAAGCTGATGCTCAACGGCGCCCTCACCGTCGGCACCATGGACGGCGCTAACGTCGAAATCTATGAAGAAGTCGGCAAGGACAACATCTTCATTTTCGGCTTGCGAGCCGAGGAAGTGGCGCAGTGGCGGCCGACTTACTCGCCCTGGGACATCTACTTCGCCGACCAGGAAATCCAGAACGTGCTCGATACAATTCGCCAGAATGCCTTTAGCGTGCTGTCGCCAGGGGTGTTCGATCCAATCGTGCGGACGCTTTTGGACGATGGTGACTACTACATGCACTTGGCTGATTTGCGCAGCTATGCCGATACCCAGGACCGGGTGGCAGCCCTGTACCGCGACCAGCGCGAATGGAGCCGGCGCGCTTTGCTCAATGTCGCTAGAGCCGGAAAATTCTCTTCGGACCGGACGATTACAGAGTACGCACGCCTGATCTGGGATATAGAGCCGATGACGCGCGAGGACGAAGAGTAAGCCGAAGCCGCCGTTGTAGTCCAGGCTTTAGCCCGCTATATGTCCATTACCTCCTTGGCCCCAGTCAGCTTTGCCGACTGGGGTCAATGAGTTTTTAGGAATTATCCATGTCCTGCACATTAACTATTATCAGGCGCCCAAAGTGAGCGGATGTTTCTTTCAGTATTCGAGATATAAAATGCGGGTTGAACATTCCTCGATTTGAATTTTCAATTGGTTTATCTTACTGCCAAGTTTTTCACCGCTTAACGCATCGGAAACATCGGCTGGACGGGGGAAGGCCAAGTCGATTTCTTGCGAACCTTGATAACCGTTGTGAAGCACAATGAAATTTTGATTGGCATCGAATATAATATCTTCTGCCTCTGTGTAGAGATGTACGCCAGCCAGGCGGCAAATGTTGCGCAGCACCGAGCGCTCAAGGCGAGGAATGATTGAGTAGATGGACTTCCAAGTGCCGAAGTCCTTGACGGCAAGAGCTGTCTTGCCATCAGCAAAACAAGCCGCGGTTTCTGCTGCTGAGTCGACAATCCGGAATTTGGGGCCGAATTCGTCAGCATGCATTTGCCGGGTGTTTTTATGGGAAAAAGCGGAGGCGGTAAGCCGGTATTGTTCTGTCAGTCCTTCAGTAAGGCGATGTTGCGTTGGAACAGCACACATTTTTTCCTTGCCGGGCAGACACTCGACCTTAAATCCGGTCATAGTTTCGATTTGTCGAAGATCAAGTCCTTTGTCGCCAATGTAACCTGGAGCGTAGAACCATAGGAAAGTGGCGCCATTTTTCTTTAGTTCGTCAATCCTCTGTCGGTCTGTCTCTGACAGATAGAAAGTGTTCATCATAACATAAAGCTTGTATTGCTCAGGGAAATCGTGGTGATGGAGGTCACTGGTCAAATATACGTCAAAGGGAGCGCCCAGACGGAAGAATTCCGGATAGAACATCCATTGGATCAGGTTGTTTGCTAACGTCGGGCCATGAAAAATATCGAGATAGCGGGGCGAATCCGCGCTAAAAATCACGGCGATTTCGGCTGCGGAGCGGTAGCCAACCTGTTGCGCTTTTTGATAAAGCCGGTTCATTTCGCCGATCAATTCCGCCACTTCGCGTTCTCCAGTCCAAGATACCGCGAGTGCGCCTTTTCCCTGTGACATGTCAGAGAACCACGACCCGAAATTGCGGGTGATGTCAGCCCCCAGGTTGCGTAGTGTGATCGCCCTTGATTCGCGGATGCTGTGATTATGCCCGTAATTGCGAGTGCCGCAATGATAATACCGAGTGTCGTCATCCGGCAGATACATTCGCCCGTGCAAACGGAAGCTGGTCCAAGGAAAATACGTCAAACAGGGAGTCCCGGGCAGTCGTGCGGAATAGCTGGGTGCGCCGATATATCCGTCAATGGCGGGGTCACGAAGCAGCTCCGAGAGGTCGAAATTGTTATTGTTGAACATGCCGCCAGGAAGATTATAGCTTTGTATCTGGACGTCCACGAAGCCGTAATGAACGAAATTAATCCTGGTGTAGCCGGTCATTTCCTTGGTTAAGCGGCACATTTCCACCAGCAATGAACTAAGCATGGTTGGGATGAAGTCCATGTAGTCGAATGGCATTTTTCCGGCGGCAGGGTCACGGAATACGCCTCCATCGGCAGCTGGCGCAGTCAGTTCTTTGATGTCAGGCATAACTGTATCGAAAGAAATGTCCGGCTTGCGCCAGGCTTCCCTCAATTTTGTTATGTCGTTTCCGTAGCGTTTACGCAAAAAAGCGCGAAACATATTGATCGCCTGCGGGTTGAAATCGCCAACCGTGATTTTAGAGCGGTCTGTTTGCCAGAGATTGTCTGCGACTCCACCGGTTACGCAATCAGGCATGCCACATATCCATGGATGAAATCCGATGATCCGTTCCCAATAGGGCTGCTGTTGCAAATATTCCACAACAGCTTGAGTGAACGCGAGACATTCACGGCGATATTTTTCGGAAGCGAATGAGACTCCTTCTTTTTTGCCGAAAGCGGTGATCAGCATTTCGTCAGGATTCTCCTGAAGCCATTGCTGGGTCGGATTGAGCAGCCAGAGCACAACGATTAAAGCTTGAGGATTGACGCCCAATAACGTGCGAATATTGCGGTCGAGTTCAGCGAAACGCTCCGACCAATTCGTCGAGCCGGCAGCATCAATCAGCCGTCCATACAGCAAAAATTGATGGATTTTTATATCTGAATAACGCTCGGTCATATAGAGACGTTCCGGATCGGACAGTATCATGTAACGCCAAAAAAGCGGTGTTGTCACTTGATTGTCAAGGATAAAGGCAGCCTGTCCGTTTGGATAGCCGATTTGCGCATTGGTCACACCTTGGGCAGGGACTTCACGCCCAGTGACTTCAATTTCCGCTATTTTGATTTTTTCTGAACCATTGATATTTAAGGCCAGGCCGTTTTTTTGTCCTGCTGCGGAAAGGTGCACTGGTTGGCGTCCGGAGGGGGTCCAAGGTGGCAGAATTAGTTCAGCCATGACAGTTATGGTTTCAGTGCAGTTCTCGGTTTCCGGAGCATCCATGTACATTGAGGTGAACAAATGGCGTTCACCGCGAATGCCTGGAATATCGGAACCGGCTTCCAGCAGAAAATCGTAATTTTGATTCAAGCGGTGTCGGGGAGTGAAACTAAAAATTGATTTTTATCACTTCTCCTGGTTTTGCTTGATGCACTGGTGTTTTTCCGTCCGAATCAGCCTGTTCACAAATACTGCTCGAATAATAGTCGATTTTTCCCCATGGCCCTTCTGGGGGCCGGAGGTAGCAAAATGGTTTAGGCCAGGCACTGTCGTCAAAGCCTTGTTCTGTCCATCCAGCCCCGGCATTTTTTGAACTTTTCCAGTCTTCTCCGGTGCCTATTTTGATTGTTTTGTCGTGGTAGTTCAAGCTCAATTCAGCAATAAATTCGCCCCATCCCCAATGGCCGGGATTACGGCTTAGATCGGCTTCGGCTGCGATGACGTTTTCGCCAATTTTTAATAATTTTGTCACTTGCTGCGGGCGGATTTCAACTGAGCCGCTGTCAACCTCTGTGCCGTTCAGGAAAATTTTGTAGTAATCATTGGAACGTGCCTGTATGACAGCCGAGACTGGGATTCCGTCAAGCTGGAATGTTTTTCGGAAGTAGCGTGGTTGAGCCGCCTTGTGCACTTTGTCGGGTTCCGGATACCATATATACCAGGCATCCCAGTAAGGCTCGCTGAGGCCGGTGCCGGCTTGTTTGGGCCCGTATGCTTCCAATGCGGAAGCCGCTGTTTTTTGGTTTTCGGCGGGAATAAGATGCAAACGCAGTCGAGTTGTGTTCTGCACCGGAAAGATGAATTGGCCGTCCTGATATTCTTCCGGCTGAAATTCTTTGACTGCAACCCAGGAGTCAGTAGCCAGCAAATACGACTCCAGCCGGATTTGCTCGGGGGTTGGAGTTAGGCCACGTAAGAATAATTGATCAATTTTCCGCGGAAAAGGCCAGCGCAGCTCAAGAAATAACGCTTCCCCTGCTTCTTTTGAGCGCCAAAAAGTGGTCGGATTGCCATCAATCAGGTTATCCGTGTAATTTTGCTGATAGTTCTCAAAAGACGATGCGATAATGATGCATTTATTGGCTGCTGTCGCGAGATTTGGTGTTTCCGGCGCCGCTTGTTGAAGCGCCTGTGAATTGCTCGGGGCATGCTGGGAATAGTGTTCAAAAATTTCCTTTGCCGGCAAGGTGCGGTTGTAAAGTTTGATTGCATCATAAAGCGTTGAGGCGCTCCCAAGTCCATTCCATTCAGGCAGGACATTGCCGAAAATGAAGTTATCAAATTTCATGTCAGGCACTTCATTGATTGTGCCGCAGACCTTGCCGTCAATATAAAGCGTATACAATCCTTGACCCCACGAAAAAGCCAGATGGCGCCACTCGTCTTTTCGCCATGAGAGCACCTCATATTCGACCTGTTTCTGTTCTTTGCCGGCAGTATCCTGATAGAGCAGGCAGACCACTGCCTTTTGGTGTGGTTTGTAAAGCAATATACGCTTAGCGTCAGCATTGAGCAGGCAGAAAAAAATAACATTCATCTGTGGTTGGAGTCCATTGCGGACAGACCCACATCGTCACTGTGCCTCGTTTGCCATCGCCCAGCAAGTCCTTGGTCGCGACGGTCAGGCTGCCGCCTTCCGCCGAAAGCCCTTGCCCGATAATTCCTTTGGCTTTTGCAATCTTACCGGCGACTTTGATGTTTAGCGGAAGGTCGCTGTCAAAAGAATATTCCGCCTGCGCCTTGTTTCCATATTCATTTTCCTGCTCACGAATCTTTTGACGTCCGGCACGGTATTTTTCCCGTATTTGCTCCGCGTCAGGGGCTGGGCTGTGAAGGGTTACATCGCCGATGGCAGTTTTTTCTTCCCCGATATAACTCCATGAAGCATAGGGAGTGCCAATAATCAGATTTTCCCATTTCACCGCTTTTATGGCGCTTTTTTCTCCAAGCAACTCGCCGTCAAGATAATATTTATAGGTTCCTTGCTCGAAAGTGACCGCAAGATGGTGCCAGCTGTCAGTTTCCCATAATGCGATATCATGGTAAAAATTTTGACCTTCCGGAAGACGCAAATTGAACGCCAGAGAAGTCTGTTTGCAGAACTTGGAAACAATCAGGTCCACGGGAAGACCGTCGCTTTTTTCTCTTTGCGAAGTCAGGGCCAGAAAGAAAATAAAATTCTCACAATATGGTTTCCATCCTAGCGGCTTCACCCACATTGATACTCCCCAACTATCGGTTTTCAGCTCGTCGTCCAGTTGAAAAACCGCCTTACGCTTACCGTAAAATATACCTGCTGGAGAGTTAATTCCTTCTGTGTATTGGAGTTGTCCCCCTTCGATACGACAGTTCTTTGATGTGAAATGACAGCCCATTTCTTGCGCTCCCAACTGTAAAACAAGTGAAAAAAGAAAGCAGCTGATCATTTTATGCATGATGATTTCATTCCTTGAGGGAGCAATTACAAATTTCAGCGTCCATCCGTGGTAAAAAAAGATTGTGGACGGATATCGTCCACAACCTTATGGACAGTGGCTGCTTATGAATTATGAATTATGAATTATGAAATGCGCCTTAGCATTCAGCATTCAACATTCAGCTTCTCGCCCCTCGCCCCTTATGAATTATGAATTATGAATTATGAATTATGAATTATGAAATGCGCCTTAGCATTCAGCATTCTGTATTCAGCATTCAGCATTCAGCATTCAGCATTCAGCATTCAGCTTCTCGCCCCTTATGAATTATGAATTATGAATTATGAATTATGAAATGCGCCTTAGCATTCCGCATTCAACATTCAACATTCCGCATTCAACATTCAGCATTCCGCATTCAGCA
>JAAZKI010000273.1 GCA_012799905.1 Lentisphaerota bacterium
ATTATTATACGCCTCACCCAGGGCTTCGCTTCGCTCACCCTGGGCTTTTATGTTGCTGACCCTTTGGGCCGCCAGTACGACGCACATCAGCCGCCGTCCACAACGTCCACCCAGTCCACCCAGTCCACAACAGCCGCAAAGCGGCAAAAGCCCGGAGGGCGACACATAGAAGCCCAGGCCCGGCGCAGCCCTGGGTGAGATGGCATATATTTGGAGCCCTGAAAGGGTGACACATAAATTTTAGGTTGTGCACGGGTAGTCCACCCTAAGTTCATCAGTGTCCATCCGCGGTTAAAATTCCACCACCACCATGCAGTAGCCGCGTATCTCTGGAACCGTAATGGACAAATAATCCTCTGAAACCGAGAATGGAATCTGCTGTTTTCCGGGTGCGATATACACCTTGCTCACTGTCCTGCCGTCCAAGCGCAGTTTCAGTTTGACCTGTGCAAGCGGAAGCTCCTCTTCAACGATCAGAGTTTTGCCGCGCAGTTCCGGCAGATAGTTGAGCAGATGGACTATGCGCTGGTCTGCTTTCCCGGTGACGAAAGCCCGGGCGAACGAAGACAGGGAGGCGTCAGTGACCAGCAGCGGTTTCGGGAGCAGATGCTCCAGCATGATTGCCAGCACCGTCCTCAAATCAACCGAGGCCTGTTGATAATACGCTTCAAAAAGCGGGAATGAGCAATAGGCGCACTGGCTGTTCAGCACCATAAAAGGAAGTTCCGTATCCTGGTTGGGCGGGGTGTAAAAATAGGAATAAACGCCATCCCAGTGCTTGTTGAAATAGGGCGCAACCACCTTGCCGGCTACTGTGCTGCCAGGCAAAGCTTCAGTGCTGAGGCCTTTGGTATTAGTTGCCAACGGCATGTCAGGCACCCGCGCGGCAAACTCCCCGATCAGGCGGAAAAAGGCAGGTACGTGTTCGCACTCGCCCAGGTATTTCACCCCCCATTCTTTTTCAAACCGGAAAGCGCTGCCTTCCGGATTCAGCCCGGAACGCCCAGTAGCCAGCAGAGATTTTCCGGCCGCAAGATGTGTCTTCACCAGTTCCGCGAGTCTGTCATCAAGGATGACTTCATCCGGCAAAATCACCAGCGAATAGGAACTCCAGTCGATGTCCGCATCAATGAAATCAAACTGCATTTTGAGTTCGGAGAGCATGCGGGTTACTCCGACCAGGGTCGGGCTTTTGCGCAGCGCGCCGGGCAAGACCACGCCGATATCGACCAGGTTTTTGGCGCCTGAGAACCAGGGTTCATACTGACGGAGCTTGCCATAGATTCTGCTGGCGCGGTCAAGAGCCGCCCGGTTCAGTTTTCCGCTCGGGTGGAAGTGGTCGCCGATATTTGGCCGCATGCCGTTGGCCAGTCCAAAAAAGAGATCATATTCGACGGCTGCCTGTGGGCGGAGACTGCCAAAGTCCCCCCAGTCATTGAAGCGCCCAGTCATATTCAGCACCGGGCCGCTGGTCAGATTACGGTAATACCTCGCGGTCAACGGCAGATAGTCGTAGCCCCAGGCGGGATTGGTGGGAAGGCACTCGCACTCAAGATAACTGCCAATCCGCGCATTGTCCTTCGGGGAAATGCCGAGAAAATTGACCAGCAGATGATTTTCCTGCGGGCGCAGCAGGGCTGAAATATCCTCGGCCAGACGCAACGCTGAACTGCGCCCGAATTTCTGGAGCACCTCTTCATTACGCCAGTCGAGGTTCTGTTTCTGCATTTCCCGGATGCAGTAGGGACAGATGCAGGGAAAGCCGTTGAAGCTGTCCAGCAGAAATCCCGCCACCGGATATTTGTCGCGAACCTCTCTGATCAAGCTCATCAGATAATCCCGGTACGGTGAATTCATGCACATGGTTCGCATATACGGGTTGATCCAGCCGATGCCATAGATATCTGGCCGCAGCAGCTGCCCTTTTGGGCTAATCATGCTCCATTCCGGATGACGTATAGCGTCTTCGTTGCTCAGTCCGCAATTCAAGTAGGCAGTGACAGCGATGCCGCGCTTGTTGCAGGCAGTGACGATTTCGCCAAACAAATCGCGTCCCGGCGGAATCGAAGGATGCCGGTTTCCGATTTGCGTATCAAAATAGCAGAAGCCCTGGTTGCATTTCGCATGAAATCCCAGCAAGTCAACCCCGGCTGCCTGCAAGCTTGAGGCAAACTCATCCGCCTGAAGATGATGCCCGACATCCGGGCAGGCTTTCATCGTGTGATGGTCGAAAAACATGACAAATTTCGGCTGGTGCATAGTCTTGTTCCTGCTCAGTGTTTTTTTATGGAAAGAAGGTTCGATGGTCGGAGAGCGCCCGGGCGATTTTCGGCTCGCTTGCCCGCGAACATAAAGAGTAACGTAACCTTCCTTTTGCGTTCGTCTATGCGTCAAGCTCGATAAACACCGCAGCGTCGTCTAATCCAAAATAAGCCGCTTGTCCTATTTTCACGAAGGCGCTACATTAAAGTTCCTGCCAAGGCATTATTTTTGACAAAACGAAAAGCCGGGAAGGGAGGTGCGGCATGAAATACTGGATTGCCTTCTGGAATATCTTGGCCAAAGATATGCGCGCTTACTACCTTAAGCCGCCTAACATCAGCTGGGGCATCATCTTCCCGCTGGCGTGGACGACGATGTTCTTTATCCGTTCCGGGGCCGGCCTTGACAGCATCCCACCTCTGCTGCCCGGCGTCATGGCCGTGTCGGTGCTGTTTGGCACGACCTCCATGCTGGCGGTCACTGTAACCTTTGAGAAGAAAGGGCGTTCGTTCGAACGACTGCTGCTCGCTCCTATTCCGCTTGAATTGCTCATGTTTGCCAAGACGTCCGGAGCGATTCTGTTCGGCATAGCCAACGCCTTTGTGCCGATCATCATGGCAACGCTGTTGGCTGACCTGTCAGGCATTCGATGGGGCATCCTGCTTCCCGCCATCGTGCTGATCGCGGTTTCGTCAGCCTTCCTCGGTCTTTTCATCGCGGTCTCGGTCAGCGAGGTTTTCGAAGCGCAGACCTTCTCGAACTTCTTCCGCTTCCCGATGCTCTTTCTCTGCAGCCTGTTTTTCCCGCTGACCACGCTTCCGGTCTGGCTGCGCCCAGTCTCCTATCTCCTGCCGCTGACCTACGGCGCTGACCTTCTCCATGAGGCAGTCAATCAAACCGGAAAAATGCCGCTGGGACTCAATTTCCTCACCCTCGCCGCCTTTTGCGCCGGACTCTTTGCAATCAGCCTGCGCAATATCCGGCAGAAATGGATCGCCTGATTTAGGGGCGAGGGGCGAGGGGCGAGGGGCGAGAAGTAGGGGCGAGGGGCGAGGGGCGAGAATTAGGGGCGAGGGGCGAGAAGTAGGGGCGAGGGGCGAGAGTCTGAATGCTGAATGTTGAATGCTGAATGCTGAGGCGCATTTCATAATTCATAATTCATAATTCATAATTCATAATTCGTAAGGGGCGAGGGGCGAGCTTGAACTACCCCATACGATGCCGCTGTCCACACCGTCCACACCGTCCACGCCGTCCACGCCGTCCACCATGTCCACATCCTTTTGCGCCAAAGGGACACTAGAATAATCCACCCCTCCGACTTTTTTCTCATGCAAGCGCTTGACGAATTGTTTTGCGAGTGTATGTTAAGCGCAGTTAACAAAAAAAGCATGGGGGTATTGATGGATGCTTCGACCTTAGCGCTTAGTCCTGAGATGGAGGACTACCTTGAGACCATTGCTGCGTTGTTTCACGCCAATGGCGAGGCTCGTGTAACTGACATTGCTGAGCGCCTTTCGGTCAGCAAGGCCGGGGTTACCCAGGCTTTGCGTTCCTTGGCTGCCAAGGGCCTTGTTGATTACCGCCCGTATGTTTCTCCGACGTTGACGAAGACGGGTCAGCACCTAGCTGAGCGGGTGCAGCGTCGTCACGATGTTCTCAAGCGTTTTTTGTCTGAGGTACTGCTGGTTGATTCTGAGCTGGCTGAGGCCAATGCCTGTCGTCTTGAGCACGCGGTGGACAGGTCAGTGCTTGAGCGCCTGGCGCATTTCATAGATTTCGTGCAACACTGCCCACGCGGCGGCTCGAAGTGGATTCGCGGATATGAGCACTCTTGCGACCCTGACCAGGAAACTGCGGTATGCGAACGATGCATGGAAATGGCGATCAACGAATACCGAAACCGACAACATACGCAACTAACTGAGGAGAAAACCATGACCTTGGCTGAACTGAAACCAGGAGAGAGCGGACGGATTGTCCGAGTCGGCAGCGTCGGCTCGATTCGCCGCCGCATCGTCGACATGGGAGCTGTCGGCGGCACCAACGTGACGGTAGTGAAGGTCGCCCCGCTGGGTGATCCCATCGAAGTAAAAATCAAAGGCTACAGCTTGACACTCCGCAAGGAGGAGGCCGAGGCGATCACGATTGAGGCGCAAACAAGCCAGGAAGGCGCAAAATAACATGGGAATTCATGCATTACAAGAGCACGACAACGAAGCCAAGGCCAACCCGGAGAGCGAAGCCCCGGCAGCGACGAACAGAAGCGCGATGCCGCTGGCGTTGTTGCCGCCCGGACAGACGGCCTGCGTTGAGCGCATTCTTGGCGCTGGGCAGGGAATAGTCCGCAAGCTGTGCGCAATGGGCATCGTTCACGGCGCACAAGTGACGGTTCTGAATGCGCAACCAGGCCCCCTGATGCTGCGCGTAGGCGACGTGCGATATGCAATCGGACGAGGAATGGCACAGCATATCTTGGTGACGCCATGCTGATAACCGTCGAAACACAAGTGAATTGCAAAGAATATCAAGGGCTGTCAAGCCTGATTTCATTTTTTTGACCAATAGTTAAGGCAACTAAACATAAAAAGGGAGACTGTATAATGGCACGGGAACGTACAGGTGTGGCGCCGGGCGTTCAGCGTCCGCGGGTTACTGTCGCTTTGGCTGGGAATCCGAATTCCGGTAAGACGACCCTTTTCAACGCTCTGACTGGCTCTC
>JAAZKI010000371.1 GCA_012799905.1 Lentisphaerota bacterium
CTCTTTCGCGGGTATGAGACGGTCACTGGCCGCTACATGGATTCATTTATCTGCCCGGCCTGCCCAATGTCTTCGCCCGGCAACTACAACATCGTGCCGCTGGTGACCTCATATACCTATAACTATTTCATCAACACCGTCAACAGCTCCTCGCATTCCCTGGCTGGCGACTTCGACCGCAATCCGTACCCGTCCCAGACATTTGTCTGGATGGACGGCTGGACCGTCGAAATCGCGGCGTGCATGGCCGATGGCCAGACCCTGCCGGTGCGCGACGGGAACGGCGCACAGACCAGCAAGTACCTCCCGGAAAGAGCGAATGGCCACACTATCCCGAACATCGGCAAATGGGCTGCACATCCCGGCGGCACAAACTGCCTGTATGCTGACGGCCATGCCGAACTGCAGAATTTCGTCTGGGTCAATGGCAATGACACGAACTACTACATGAGCGTCTGGAAGGCGAATCCTGGAAATGTGATCAAGAAGCCCTGATTTAATCCATTTCAATATTTATCGGCAATGCGACAATTGTCCATCAAGGCAGGGAGAAAACACATGATGCGATTTTTGAAATTCACTCTAATTGAACTGTTGGTCGTCATTGCCATCATTGCCATTCTGGCAGCGATGCTGTTGCCGGCGTTAAGCAAGGCGCGGGAAAAGGCGCGCGGCATCAGTTGCGTCAACAACTTCAAGCAGCTGGGGCTGCTGTCGATTTTGTATACCGATGAAAGCGAGGGCTATCTTCTCGGTTACAGGATTTATCACGCCAATCGTCCGAACAAAACGCCTTTGTTTTGGTACGAATGACTGCAGATTTCCGGGTACATACCGGAGGCTGCGAAGCTCGCCAGAACAGAGCAGTATCCTAATGCGGACGTGTACCACGTCTCCATGCTGATTTGCCCGAGTGACACCAATGGCCCGAAAGCATCATGGCATTGGCGCCCGATTGCCTTGAGCTATGGGATGAACTCCTATATCGACTGGGTGCCGACCGGCAGCCATACGGGCTCAATTTCCTACCTGAAGCATTCGGCCCAGGCCAAAAATCCTTCCAGCATCGTCCATATGGCAGACACTTGGAGGTACTTCGTAGATAATCCGACGGCGACCTTTTTTAATGTCAAATCCCTCGGCGTCTCAAGGGCCAACGTGCGGGGCTGGGCTGCGCATGCAGGCGGTCGCAACAACCTTTATCTTGACGGCCATGTCGAGACGCAGAACAAGGTCACTGTCGTGATTGCCAGCGGCGCCGAGAACGTCTGGGACGCGACCGGCCCGGCGCAGCTGTCCGACCGGTGAGGTTGACCTGCGGGTTTGCATGGTTTACCGGCGGCCGTCTCACGCCATGATTACTGTGGCGGCGGGGCGGTCGCCGTATTGTCTACCGCATTTTCCAGGGTGACCGCCCGGATAATCTCTGTCTGCGTTTTTTCCAGGCGTCGAAATTTGCCCAGCAGGCAGAGGCTGCTGACATAGACGTAGAGGATCAGGAAATACAACAGCAGGTCAGTGCCGCGGCCGACCCCAAGCAGGGCGGCTAGTCGGCTGGACAGGTCTGGCATCAAGACAAAAAGGCAGCCAAGCAGAAATTGGCTGATGAAGAAGATGCGGCCCGCAAGCTGATTTTTCAGAACCAGGAGAGCCAGGCCAGCAGCAAAGATAAGAGCCGCCAGGATGATGATTTGAATCGGATGAAAGGTGAACGACATGGCGCGATCCGCTCCTGGTTCAGAGAATTTTGTTCAAGATGAGGTCAATGAGGATATTGAAGGCATGGTACCATTTTTGGCCTTTGGCGCGGGCGTAGTCACTGTAGCAGATAGCCGTCGGCAGTTCCCGGATGACGAGGCGATGGGTTCTGATTTGGGCGACGATTTCAGTCGCATGCGCCATGCGGTTTTCAGTCAACCGGATTTTGTCAAGAGCGTTGCGGTTGAGGGCGCGGAAGCCGTTGTGTGCATCTGATAGCCAGACGTGGGTGAACAGCCCGTTGACAATGCGGGCGACTCGCAAAATACAGCGTTTGGTTGCGGGGATGCGCTTGACGTCCTCGGGCCGGAGAAAGCGGGAGCCGATGACCACGTCTGCCCCGTCGTCCAAAGCGGCCAGGAAACGCGGGATGTCATTAGCGTCATGTTGCCCATCAGCGTCAAAATGGATGACGGCGCGGGCGTGTCTGGCCTTGGCGTAGTCCATGCCGGTCTGGAGTGCGGCGCCTTGGCCGAGATTGACCGGGTGACGGAGGAAATGGACGGGCAAGTCCTGGAGCTGCGGCCAGGGGCTTTGGGCTGAGCCGTCATCGACGATGACGATCTGATGCCCCAGGGGCAGGAGTTGCTCCACCGTTTGCCGGATGACGGCGGATTCGTTGTAGCAAGGGATGATGATGAAAACGTCGTCAGGCATAACAGGACATCAGGCTGAGCCGTCGTCATTTTGGCGCTGGTGCGCATACAAAAAAGCCCCGGCTGGATTTGGGAAGAGAGGGAGGAGGGAAGGGGGAAATCCAGTCGAGGCTTGAAATGTAAGGTGCGAAGTTAGGGGAAAAAGGCCCTCCGAGGGGATCGGGAAGAGAGGGAGGAGGGAAGGGGAAATCCCCTCGGAGAGCCAAAA
>JAAZKI010000276.1 GCA_012799905.1 Lentisphaerota bacterium
CCATAGACCATCACTTCGACGCGCTTGCCGGTCAATTCCAGCAGACGAGCCTGAATCTTCTCCACCAGGGCCTGGCAGTCGCGGGGAAAGAGTTTGACTTCCTCATCGTTCGACTTGTTAGAGCCGAGCAATCCATATTCGGCATTGAAGCCAGCGCCCGGTTCGACCGGCGTTGTGCAAAGATCGTCCAGCCCCAGCACGATTTCGGCGCCTGCTGCCCGCAAGCGCCGTTTGCTCCGGGCGCGGCTGTGGATGTCAGCCGTCAGCACCTGCTTGGTAAAAGGCAGGATAGCGCAGACATCGTTGGCAAAGTGGATTTCGACCTTGTCAGCGCCGACGATTTCCTTGTACAAGTCGACGTAATCAATGCCGGTGAACGGATGCAGGAATTTGGCGCCGAACAATTCCCGGTAGCGTTTTTCGTCCAGGACATCCGTATATGGATTAACCGACGACCGATCCAGGATTTCCGGGTCCATCAAGTGGTTGCCGACTTCGTCAGCCGGGTAGCTGAACAGCAGATGCACCTTGTCAACGCCACGCGCAATCGCCTGCAAAATGACAGCAAAGCGGTTGCGACTCAGAATCGGGAAAGTCACTCCGAGTTCGCCAGACGGGAATTTTTTGCGAACGTCCTTGGCGATCTGCTCCGCCGTGATGAAGTTCCCCTGGGTTCTGGCGACAGCGGACTCGGTGATGCCGATCACGTCGCGGTCATTGAGCTGGTAGTTGGCTTGTTGGCAAGACGTCAGCAAGGCATCGATGACCTGTTCGGCCAAATTATCGCCCGGACGGAAAATCGGGCAGCGTATGCCGCGGGCTTGGGTGCCGATAGTGCGCATGGAATTCCTTTTCTAAAATGCCATTTCTATGGCGACGGTCGTCGCCTTCAAGCCGAATCATTTTTTCACGATCCGGCGGAGGTATTCGAGGCTGATTTTTGCGCTTTCGAACTGTGGGCGCTGGCAGACATCCTGTTCATAGATGAGCCATTGGCAGACCGTGTCGCGGGCGGCGGCGACGACAGCCGGGAGGTCAATGCGGCCTTGGCCGAGTTCGGTGAAGACTTCCTCGTCCTTGGCCATGTCTTTCATGTGAATCTGGGGCAAGCGCTGGGCGTACTTCTTGATGTAGCGTACCGGACATTCGCCGCCCTTGACAATCCAGTAGACATCGAGTTCAGCCTGAACCTGGACTGGGTCAGTGCGCTGGAACAGGATGTCAAGCGCATACTCGCCGTTAATCTTCTCGAATTCAGCGGCATGGTTATGATAAGTGAAGGTCAAGCCCTGGGCTGCGGCCTCCTTGCCTGCCTTGGCGCAGATGCGAATCGTATCTTCCAAGGTGTCCCGGAAAGGCCCGCCATGACTGATTGTGACATACTTGCAGCCGAGTGCGCGGGCGTAGTCAAACGTCTGGTTGGCTGGATTGTCGAACTCCTTGGCATTGACATGCATGCCGCAGGTGCTGATGCCGGTCTCTTTCAAAAAAGCGGCCAGCTCGTCCGGTTCCATGTCGCCAAAATAAAACGCAAATTCAACACCGTCGCAGCCGAGGCGGGCGAGGTCGCGCATAACGCCTTTGAAGTCCTGCTTCAGCGGTTCACGGATGGTATAAAGCTGAATGCCGATTTTCATGTCCTGCATGGCGTCACCAGTCCTTTCCCAGTAATTTCTCTACGTTGCGATAGAGGATATTGTGCTTATCGTCCTCGCTGATGTCAGCCGAGAGTATGCCGCCCACGTGCTGGTACTCATCAAACCAGGGCATGTCGGTGCCGAACAGCAGGCGATGGCTGCCGATATCAGCGCAGAGCCGTTCGATGATGGTATGCTGCCCAGGCAGGCTGGTCAGCTCAAAATAGACATTTGGGCAAGCATCGGCGACGCGCTTGGCGCCGGGCAAGTCACCGGAAAACGAATGCGCCATAAAGAACGTCACTTGCGGATAGCGGGTGGCGGCCTCCAGCATCACATCCGGGCCGTCATACGGGCTGCCGCCCCAGGTGTGGACGAGGATGGGCAGGCGGCGTTCAGACGCGAAGTTCAGCACCGGTTCGTAGCGGGGGTCAGTCACCTTGACCTTGTGATAATCGGGCAGAAATTTGAAGCCGATGGCCAGCGGCGTCATGCTGTCGAACTGCTCCAAGTCCTCGGCAATGAAATCCGTTTGATGCGGACTGATGCTGACATACATGCGGAGGATGTCTGGGAAACGGGCGGTGATGGCGTGGACGCGCTGGTTGCGGAACGACCCCATCAGCGAATAGTGATGCGAAAAGACCAAGCGCCGCACGCCGATGCGGCGCAAGTGAGCGACCATTTCCGGCGCTTCGCAACGCGCAAAGTAGATGGCGTTATGCGAACCCATGTGACCGTGCATGTCATATATCGGGATATCGGCGATGCCATTTTTCCAAAAGGCCTCGGCTAACGACCCCGGCTGTTCCCACACTGCTTTTTTCATATTCTATAGCTCCCTTTCTTTCGGGATTTTGGGACAACAGATACTCGCGTCATCAGACCAGTTGTGCCTGAGCCAGCAGGCGTTCGAGATTCTGGCTGGCAATCAGACGAACTTGCTCCAAGGGCAATCCGCTGTGTCGAATCGACAGCATCGTGCTGCCGTGCCCAAACCGCGGATAGCCGCTGCCATAGAGCAGGCGCTCAGCTCCATACAGCCGGGCTAAGTCAGCGATGCCTTCCGGCACCCAGTATTCCGAAAGCTCGACGTGGCAGCCAGGGAAATTCTCCAGCAACGGCCGGATATTGCGGTCCGGCCCCCAGAGGCTGACCCCATTGATAATGACGGTCGCCGCCGGAAATGTGCGCATGAAATCGAAGACGCCGCGCCAGCCGCCATCCATGATCCGCTGCCCCAGGAAAACGGGGATGCGCCGTTCTGCGGCGGCGTCCATCAACCGGCCGATAGTCAGGCGGCAAGCCTGCCAGCGGTGTGCGACCGGGAACAGGTTCAAGGCGCCGACGCGGTTGGCCGCCATTTGCGCGAAAAACTCATCTGGCGGCGGCAATTCACCGCACTGCGCCGGGAGGATAGTCCACACGCCGGTCAGGCGGTTGTCGACATCGTCAGCCCGGATGAGTTCCAAGAGGTTCTCATTGGCGAAGATAGCGCCGGCTGCTTCCGTGTTGGCGTGCGCCACCAGCGCCTTGTCCACCCCATTGCGGTCCATCTCGGCCAACAATCCGGCGGCTGTCTCTCCGCCTCGGGCGTTGCCCAGGATCGGCGCTCCGATCGCGCACTGCGCGTCAAAGAAGGCAAAGTCTTTCATAGCTGCAACTACTTTGGAATGGGGTTGTTAAGATGGTTAAAAATATTTCCTGCATGGCGTCATACGACGCCGGTCTCTTGCAAAATATAGGTGGCAACGAAAGCGATGCTGGTCATCAAATCATCAAGTTTGATCTGTTCGGCGTCGCTATGCGCGTATCGGCTCGTAGGCATTCAATTTCGCAAGTACAGGCAAAGACTCTGGCACAGGGTTCTGAGTCGCAATTGTCCGATACTTGGTATTGACCAGCGGTACCGCCTGGGGAGTCAAGTTGTACTTGTGAACCATGCCAGCGCCTTTCAATTGAGCAGCAGAGAGTGTAATCGGTCACTCATTGATATTTGGAAATCCGATGAGCAGCGGTCTCAGGAAAGGGGCGAGGGGCGAGGGGCGAGGGGCGAGAGTGAGCTTGGACTATACTGGCCGCCATGTCCACATCGTCCATCATGTCCACATCGTCCACCATGTCCACACCGTCCACATCTTTTTGCGCCGCAGGCGCTTAACCATGCCCAACCCAGGCTTTAGCCTGGGGGAGGCATACCCCAAAACTGGCGCCTTGTAGAGGCGCTACAGAAGACTGACCCATTACCAGAGAATCTCGGAAAAACGCAATCAGCGCCTTCCCGAATTGCAAAAAATTTTACCAAGACTATAATCTGACTATGGCAAAAAACAACACCGGCTGAGTAATATCACCCGGTTTCCCGGCTGGGACTGGGAGGCGTCTTTTCAGGCCATAGCATCGCTGGTGGAGCGCCGCTCGTCTTTTCCAACCTTTTCGTCATTTTATGTTTCGGGACAGTCTCCTTCATGCGCATTCTCTGGTCTGAATACCGCGAGCCGGCCGCTAATGCCGCCTTGGAAGAACAGCTTTATCGGTCGGACGCCGGCAGCGGCCCTTATCTGCTGTTTTACCTCAATGACCACGCCGTGGTTTTCGGCCGCAACCAGAATCCCTGGCGCGAATGTCATGTTTCGTGGTGCCGACGCGAGGGCATCACCCTGCTGCGCCGCATCTCCGGCGGCGGAACCGTGTACCATGACGCTGGCAATCTCAACTACGCATTCATCCTGCCGCGCGAGGCGTATGACCCGGAACGCTACCTGGACATAGTCGTGGCCGCCCTGCGCCAGGCCGGGTTGCCGGAAGTGTCGCAATCGCCGCAATTCAGCCTTTGGTGCGGCCAGCGTAAAGTCGCTGGCACGGCTTTCGCCTTGAACAGCCGCACCGCGCTCCTGCACGGATGCATACTGGTGCACTCTGACCTGGAACGGCTGCGCGCCGCCCTGCGTCTCCCGCCAGGGTGGGAATGCCATGGCAGCGGCGTCGCGTCCGTCCGAGCCCCGGTGACGGCCATGGCTCAGCACCTGCCGGGCATCACCACTGCCGACGTCGCCAGGCTTATCGCCGAACACGCCCAAAAAGGAAATAACGCCGTGATGGAGACCATCCCCGACGGCAGCCGCGACCTTGACAGCGACTTTCTGGCCTTCCGAGAAAAATTCCGCAGCGACGCCTGGACGTATGAGCGCACATCCGACTTCACTTTGAAGATTCCGTGTTCACGCGGCCTGCTGCACCTCGGCATCACCCAGGGCCGCATCCGCCGCGCCGTTCTGTACGACGGCAGCAAAATCACTGACCTGCCGATTCTGCAAGGCTGTCCATTGACCACCCCCGAGGACCAGCTGTTAGCGCTGGTCAAAGACAAGTAAACCGCAATGCCTAACTTATAGCAAAAAAGGAGCCTCACCATGCCCAACGTCCTGCTTCTCACTGGTTCGCCGCGCCCGTACGGCTGTTCTTCCTCCCTGGCTGAAATCGTCATAAAAGGAATGCAGGAAGCCGCTGACATCCAAGTGGAGCGCGTCGATGCCGCCCGCCTCGAAAACAAGTACCGCGGCTGTTCCTCCTGCTATGGCTGCCAGCCAGCCAAATTCCGCTGCATGATTCACGATGCAACCGCCCGGCTCATCAACCGGATTTCGGACTTCCAGTACATCGTCCTGGCCACGCCGGTCTATTTCTTCAACGTTTCAGCTCAGCTCAAAGCCTGCACAGACCGTTTCATGGCCTTGTGCTCGTATGACGACCAGGGCAAAGTGATTTCGCCTCTGCAGAAAATCCGCCTGGCAGCCGTCGTTACTTCCGAGGGCGACGCCGAGACCAGCGGCCTGGAAGTGGTCCAACTCTGGCTGAAGTTGCTGTCTGACTTCACTGGCACGGAGCCGATTCCCATCCTGCATAAAGGAAATTGCTGCCGCGATGTCGGGCCGACCGTGCGCGAAGACGAACTGCGGGAAAAAGCCCTGGCCTTCGGACGCAATCTGATCAAATAACACAGGGCGGACGACATTTTTGAACCACGGATGGACACAGATGCACACGGATTTTTTATAGGGTTGTCGCTAACACTGCGCCCTACACAGTAGCATAAATGATACACAGATATGCATTTTTCTCTTGCAAAAGTGCTACTGTCATGCAAAATGAAAATTTTTGCTTCTTTCATTACCTATTCTCGCCGAGTGCATTAGGATAATTTTCAGCACCTTTCCTGTTTTTGGCATGCAATATGCTAGATATTGTTATACAGAGACTCCACAGGCTCTTGTCGAGTGACAAGGCTGCTCGGAGCTCAATCAAAAACATCAAAAACAGGAGGGTATAATTATGCCACGAGGAAATGGAACAGGCCCATTGGGTCAAGGTGCAAAAACGGGACGCGCAGCAGGTTTCTGCGCAGGTTTTTCGGTTCCTGGCTTTGCGAACGCCGGCTTTGGCTTTGGCTGCGGCCGTGGTCGCGGGCTGGGCTTCGGTCGCGGCGCTGGCTTCGGTCAGGGCTTCGGTCGCGGCGCTGGCTTCGGCCGCGGCTTTGGCGGCGGTGCTGGCTTCGGCCGTGGTTTCGGCCGCGGCTTCGCCAACTGGGGCGGAACTGCGCTTGACAACGTCACGGCCGCGGCAACGCCGACTGCCGAGCAGGAAAGCGACATTTTGCAGAAGCAAGCCGAGTACCTGGAGGAAAATCTGCAAGAAATCCGCCAACGCCTGGCTGAACTGAAAGAAAAACAGACAGATAAACAGTAAGGCGGATAGCATCCCCGGTGCATCGCGCGCGGTCCATTTTCTTTGGACCGCGCGCTTTTTTTTAGGGGCGAGATGTTGAATGCTGAATGTTGAATGTTGAATGCTGAATGCTGAGGCGCATTTCATAATTCATAATTCATAATTCATAATTCATAATTCATAATTCGTTAGGGGCGAGGGGCGAG
>JAAZKI010000352.1 GCA_012799905.1 Lentisphaerota bacterium
GCCATCCCGGCTGTTCAGGCTGAATAGTCAAAAAAACGATAGGCCAAATCGCGAATCCGCATGCAATCCTATCCCGACGAACAACAACCTAAAAAACAAAAATTTCCGTGTATTCTGCGTGTTCCGTGGTTACAACAACAACCCAAAAAACAAAAATTTCGTGTCTTTTCGTGTTTTTCGTGGTTAACAAAATAGGCTGTGGACGGCAGCCCACCCTAAGGACATGGTGGACGGTGGCTGCTGCATCGCGCGTAGTTCAGCCTTCAGGCTGCCGCACGTAATTCAAGCTTATTTCAAACTCAGGGAATCCGTCGATGTCATCTTTTGCCAAACTTCTGTGGATTGAGCTTATTGGTTTTGATAATACGGCGGCCGATTTCGGCGTCGCCGAGCTGCTGGGGCGCATGCCGGTCAAGCCGGAGGCAGTGTCGCTGCTGCTTTGGAATACGGAGGTGATCCATGCTCACCAGGATTTGCAGACGGATGGGGCGCTGGGGCCGCAGCAGTGCAGCTATTGCGGCCGTTCTTTCAACGAAGAGCGCTCCCGGCAGGACTGGACCCGCTTCCAGCTGCGCAATCTGATTGCCGAGCTGCATCGACATCACGTGAAAGTCTATCCGAGCGTCTTTGACCAAGTTCTTTCTGACGCCACCGCCGCTCGCTTCGGCTATCAGCGCGGCGCCTTCTGGCTGGATGACCATCCCGAGGTGCTCTATGTCCTTGATAATGGCCAGCTTGCCAGCTCAATATGCCCTTGGAAACGTCTGGCTGACGGCACGCTTTATGAAGACTTCTTTTTTGCACAACTGGAAAAATTCTTGGTCGACTATGATTTTGACGGCCTGCATGCCGCTGACGGCTTTGCCCATCCTCGGTTCCCAATCAACCGGGGCGATTTTTCCAACGACATGGTAGAGCAGTTCGCCGAGGTGACTGGCGTAGCCGTGCATCCTGGCGACCGGGCTACGCAGGCGGCCTGGATTCTCCAGCACGCCTACCCAGAGTGGGTGGACTTTCATACGCGCCGACACCAGCAGTTCTGGCGAAAAGGCATGGCGATGCTGGAACGTCTTGGCAAGGAGCATGTTTTCAATAGCATCTGGACCCGCGATCCGTTCGAGGCGCGTTTCCGCTACGGCGTCGACTATCGGCTGCTGGCTGAAGCTGGCGTCAAGACGTTCATCGTGGAAGCCACGGCAGCAGTCCTGGAGCTGGAAGGGTGGATCAAATCACCGACTTCCGGCGACGATCAATTCATGGCAGCCATTGCCCGCCTGAAGGCAGACGTGCCCGAATGTCGGCTGATTCTGCTGAACGGCGTCAAGGACGGTCTTGAGCAGTACAGCGCCCTGCGCCATGCCCCGACTCGCCTGGAATCCGATGTGCAGGCTTTTGCCAATGTCTTCTATCAACGCCAGCGCTGCCTGGACGGCGTTATGACCTGCCTGGCAGACGGCATCCGGCCAGGCGAATGGCAGGCTATTGACAGCATTTATCAAACGGCGTTCTACGGCGAGCCAGCCTCGTTCCCGCAGGTGACGCTCCTCTGGTCGCATGAGGCCATGCTGCGGGAGGAAGCCGCGTATTTTCAGAAACGCCCCATGAGCAGCTTCCGTCTGCATTGCCGTTTGCATGCTTACAACGCGATTTGCCCGGTTATGGCTGACCTGTCTGAATTGCCCCAGCTGACCGGGCCGGTGGCCGTCATTCATCCCATTTATCTTTCGGAAAAAGAGCAGGAGGCTCTGGCTCATTACACGGCCGGGCCAGTGCTGCTGTTGGGCTTGCAGACAGACAATCGCTTCGGCTATCGCATCCATATGCAGTCGCAGGTGGTCAGCGAGGACTATGCCGAGCTGGCGCCGCGCCCGGAGCGCGAGGTCTATAGTTGGCTCGACGAGTTGCCGGAAGCCATGCCGGAAGAGGCGTTCCTGCGTCAGATGGCCGCCGCAGTTCGCCGATGCGGCTCTCCGGCGAAGTTGTCCACCGAAGACTCCGCCGTCAAAGTCTGGGGCTTCCAGTCGACTGCCGACTGCCTGCATCTCTTTGCCCGCAACGAAAGGGGCCGTTACCTCACTCCGGAATTTCGCTGTCGCGGTCAATTCCAAGCGGCGCGGGCATTGACGGATTATCCCTCACTGCCGGTGCAATTGCGGCATGAAGACGGCAACACGGTGTTCAGCGCCAAGATTCCGCCGCATGGCACCATCGTCTTGGAATTGAAGCAGTAAGGCAAGCGTCTTAGCGGTTCAGGACAGGATGTCGCGCAGGGTCAAGTAGCTCTCAATGGCCGGTTCTGTTCTGATTTCCAGGTACATCGGCACATGCGCCAACTGACCCTGCTGCCAGGCCACGAAGAAGGAACTGAGCGAAATGGCGTGGCCGAAAAGATTTTTGAGCGGACAATGACCTTGGGCTTTGCCGTCCAGCACGGTAAATTGATGCAGGTGGCATCCAGTCAGCCAGGCGCCCAGTTCGGCATACCATTCGCTGACGTTGTAGCGACTGGCCAGGCTGCGATTGTTGCGCGCATGGCCAATGTCCAGAAGGAAGCCAACAGCTTCGTTGCCGAGGCGTTTCCGCAGCGCTGCTATCCATTCTCGGCATTCCTGGGGCGTATAGCCGAAAAAGCGCTGTTCATCCGCAGGTTCATCGCGTCTCAGGTGCATGTTTTCGATGCCGATGACAATGCCGGCCTTGACCAGAGGAGCGAGGGTCTGTGCAAAGGCGTCCAGCATCGCCGAGTAGAGGCTGCTATCTCCCCGCAGCGCGGCGACCGGCGCGGCAGGCGGGTGAATGGTGACTGCATGCGCCCGCAGTTGGCGAGCCATCTCAAGCGCGGCTGGCATGATGTCCGGCACTTTGACCGCGCCGCTTGCATCAAGGCCAATGGTGGGCAGGTGGATAGACAGATGCCGGCCGCCGCGGCGTCGCCAGGCATCAACTGCGGAGGCCAGAGTCGCTGCCGGCAGAGCCAGGGATTCGGCGGCGCGGATTTCAAAGCTGGGAACGTTGTGTTCAGCGGCGGCGGTCAGGGCTGCCAGGGTGTTTTTCATGCCGGAGATGCCGAGGAAACTGAGCCATTCGGCGCGTTCTTTTGCTGGCCAGGTTCTGGGGTCGGCAAAATCGCAGGCGATGTCCTCGCGTTGCCAGTTGCCGCTGGCATTGTCCATGATGATGATGGCAGGCGGGCCGCCCAGCGCCTTGTCCGGGTCAATTCCGCGGGTCACTTGGTACGGGCCATTGTCCTCATCCCGATGAATATGTCCGCTGACCAGCGTGCTGATGGCTTGTTTTGCCAGACATTCCGCCAGCAGTTGCTGGTCTTCGCTGGGAAGATAATGGTGTGGGCAGTGGGTGACGGCGATTCGGTTCCCCTGCGGCGGCAACTCAGCCAGGAGCGCCCGACTGGCTGGGGAAAGACGGATAGCACTGGTGTCAAGGAGGACGATATTGTCCTGCATTTGATTGGTTTGCAGAATCTCCAGGCAGGCGGCGGTTTCTGCGGGCGAGCGCAAGTCTGCGTTGCCCGGAGTGATCAGGAGCGGCATATCGCCAGCTTTTTGACGCAGACGGCGGGCCGCTGCCGCAGTGCCGATGCTGGTCAAGTCGCCAGCGCCGACCAGGTAGTCGACCTGGCGGCGGGCGGCCTCCTGCACGGCCCATTCAAAGACAATGTCCTTGACAGTGTCTGGACGGTCAGGAAAATGAGTGTCGGCAAAAATTGCGATTCTGGTCATGCGGCAGGGGTTGCGGAAAGGATTTGGATGGGGGGCGACGCGGGATGACGCCCAAAATCTATTTTTTAACCACGGATGGACACGGATGGACTACGCCGTCCACAGCCTATTTTTTTAACCACGAAAAAACACGAAAGGACACGAAATTTTTGTTTTTTGGGTTGCTAGGACTTGCATGTCAATGCATCTTCACCAAAGGCAAGGATACCAAAAACAAGCACGGAAGAGGGAAAAATCTCTGCATCGGCTGTTAAGAATACGGTAGATGATGTATATTTTTTGTCAAGGCGGACAGAGAAAGGAAATGCGTTGCGGCGCCGGCATGGGGCGCGACAGAAGCATATAGCGAATCATGCTCAGTTCTGATTTTTCCATCGCATATCATTACGACACCATCTTCACGGAGGGTGTTTTTGAGGCCGGGAATACTGCTTTGGCGGATGTGTTCCGGTCTCTGGAGTCGCCGTCGCCGATTCGGGTCTTAGTATTGTTTGAACGGCAGCTGCTGGCGTTTTACCCGGACGTGGCAGAGGACATTGCGACCTACTGCGGGCATTATCCGGCTTTGCTGCTGCCGGCTTTGCCGCCTGTGCCGATTGACGGCGGCGAGGCAGCCAAGGACATGGACGTGGCTATGAGCTTATGCCATCTCCTCCTGCAAGCCCGGATGTGCCGGCAGTCGTGCTTAGTGATTGTTGGCGGCGGCGCTCTGCTGGATGCGGCCGGATTCGCTGCTGCGATTTTTCACCGCGGCATTCGTCAAATCAGGATTCCAACCACTGCGTTGAGCCAGGCTGATTCCGGAGTCGGAGTGAAAAATGCGGTCAACGCCTTTGGCAAGAAGAATCTCCTGGGCGTTTTTGCGCCGCCTTTGGCAGTGCTCAATGACAGTCGCTTTTTACGGACTCTGCCATCGCAGCAGATCGCTGAAGCCGCGGCTGAAGCCGTGAAAGTGGCCATGATCAAGGATGCTGACTTTTTTGCATTTTTGCAAGAGAAGGCCACGGCCATCATGGCGGGCGATGAGACTGCCCGGCAGGCTATGATCAAGCGCTCGGCAGAATTGCATGTCCGGCATATCGCCACCAGCGGCGATCCTTTTGAATGGGGCAGCGCCCGACCGCTTGATTTCGGCCATTGGGCGGCGCACAAGCTCGAAATGCTGTCTGAGAACCGTTTGTCGCACGGCGTCGCGGTCGGCATGGGCTTGCTGATTGACACGAAATATGCAGTCCTCAGCGGCCTAATCCCGGAGGCTGTATTCCAGGCGCTGAAAGACCTGCTGGCAGACTTCCAGTTGCCGTTTTGCAGTGCGCCCCTGGAGCAACGCGACAGCCAGGGCCAGAGGGAAGTGTTCGCCGGAATCGAGGAATTCCGCGAGCACCTTGGCGGGGTTCTGCATATCACCTTGCCGACCGCAATTGGGCGGAAAATTGAAGTAACCGAAATCAACGGCGACCGGATGGAACAGGCTATTGCGATGGTCATCGCCGAATGCGGCGAAGGTCAGCCGAATAGTAACCAGGCATAAAGGAGAACAAACGCATGGCGTCCAGAAGTGCATTGAAAATCCTGACGATTGGCAACAGTTTTTCCCACAGCGTGACCGTCTTTCTTCCGGACGTGGTCGCATCCGTGCCAGGTTGTGAACTGACTTTGGAGGAAGCCAGTCACGGCGGCTGCGAACTGCATCGGCATTGGAAGTACATTGAATGTGAAGAGCGCGATGGCGTCTTCAGCATGTACCAGGACCGGCGTTGGAAGCTGCGTGAGCTGTTAGTCAAGGAACCGTGGGACATTGTGACGATTCAGCAGGCCAGCCACTATAGCTGGAAGCCGGAGACGTATCAGCCTTACGCCACCAAAATTCGCGACTATGTCCTCCAGCACGCTCCCCAGGCCGAGGTGGTCTTGCAGCAAACTTGGGCGTATCGCTCTGACGATCCGCGCTTGGCCGTCACTGGCCTGTGGGGAATCAACCAGGAAGAGATGTATGAGCGCCTGACAGATGCGTATCAACGCGTCGCCCAGGACTTGGGCGGGGTGCGGATTATCCCGACCGGCCGGGCGGTGCAGCTGGCTCGGCGCTTGCAGCCGGAACCGTTCAAGCCCTATCCGCCCTCGCTGCTGAAAACGCTGCGTTGGCCAGACCTTCCGCCTCAGGCTGGAGCGCTGGTGGGGAACATCGGCTGGAAAAAGGACAGCGAGACCGGCGAGATGGCGCTTTGGCGTGACACCATCCATTTGAATGCCCGGGGACAGTATCTGCAAGCATGCATGTGGTTCGCGTTCCTGTATGAGCGGCCAGTTACGGAGATTACTTTTGTGCCGGAACAGGTCGGCAACAAGGATGCGGCCTTCCTGCGGGAAGTGGTCGCCAAGGCGCTTGCCGAGGCGTGACCAAAAACGCAGACTTCTGACAGCCGCGCCCCGACCGCTGAATGGCCGGGGCGCGGCTTGTTTTTTACTCCAGGATGGCGGTCAGGCCCAGGAGGGCTGGGCGCACGGTGCTGCGTGAGCTGAGGAAGTCAATGGCAACGACTTCTGCTTCTGGGCGCGGGTTCCACCAGGTCAGCACTTCGACGGAGAGCATGGCGCCGCCCCGAGTCTTTCCCTGCCAGCCGATGACAGCATCCGAAGAGCCTATCTGGGTATTCCAGGAAGCCAGGTTGACGCCCCAATTCAGCGGAATGGCCGTTGTGGCGCCATCCGCATAATGAATGATGTACGTGCCCGGCTTGGTCGGATTGATTTTGGCCCGGTCATACATATGCCGCTGGAATTTCTCCGGCACCGAGCAGGTTTGCAAGAAGGCCAATCCAGCGACTTTGCTGCCGACCGGGACTTGCCAGGCCGAGTCGGGAACCAGGTCGGGGTCGTCCTTTTCGGAGGCCAGGGCGATGACCGGCTTGCCGTCGGCAGGGATGGTGAAGGGCACGCCAGCGAACCATCCGCGGCCGGTGGGCAGGGCGGAGGCATCATGTTCAGGGCCTTGGCCCATCCAGGCGTAGGGGCCGCCGCCAGTCAGCGCCATCGTGCCCCAGTCGGCAATCGGCAACTCGCGGAAACGGGCGGGACGACGCGCCGAAGCGCCGTCATAGAGCTTGCGGAAAACCTCAATCGGGCGATAGGGAAGGGCGTCCAACGGCGCGGTTGATTTTTTCCAGCATCTGTCGCCAGCAAGGACAAAGGCGGTCATCAGGTGGAAACGGTGGCGGATTTGCGCGATGCTGGTCCAGGTGGTGCCGCCGTAGCCGAGCACTCCCTGCTTGAACGTCTCCTCAATGAAGGGGGCGACGTTGTTGGGGAAGAACCATCCGCTGCTGATGACATCAAAGCCGTGATCTTTGAAGAATTTCACGGATGGGAACTCGGTTGTTTCGCCGTAGTGCCAGTCGAAGATGACGACATCGCGCGGGACTTTCGGCAAAGCCTCTGCCGTACGATACTTCCTGCCGCCATTGTGTTCCACCAGGAGCTGGTCTCCCCACATGCACATGCGTTTGCCTTTGGAGGTCACAAAGGCATGCAGCCGATTGATTTCTTCGGCCACCAGGGTGCCGCCGGAAGCGCCGCGGCAGCGTTCGCAGACGCCGATGGGCTCAAAGGTGATTTCATCCAGTCCGACATGGTACCATTTGGCCTTTGGATAACATTCCAGGTGTTCTTCGATCATGTCAAAGACGATGCCATGGATTTCCGGGTGGCGCGGGCAGTAGTTCCAGAACTGGTGGCGGCTCTTCGGGTCGGGTTCTTGGACTTCGGCTAGATGCTTGAATTCCGGCAGTTTCAGGAAGTAGTTGAAGTGCGACATGCACTGGGTCATGGGAATCACGTCCATGCCGTAGAGGTCGAGCCTGGCGGCGAGTTTTCGGTGGTCGTCCTTGGTTGATGCGTTCGGGCCAGACAGCCCTGGGTGGCGTTCATACTGGAAGCGGTTGTCAAACTGGATGGAGAACCAGTTCATTTTCAGGGCTGCCATCACGTCGATTACGGTCAGTGCAGCAGGCACGTCAGCGCTTGTCGCGGGCGCGGTGCAGTGCCATCCGCGCATGGCCATGTCAGGCCAGTCCGTCACTTTTGCCGGGCGGATGCGCAGGGCGCTGGCGTTGACGTCGGCAAGTTGGGCCATGCTTTGGAGGGCGTAGACCAGTCCGCGGTGGGTGCGCGCCGTCGCAGTCGTGACCTTGCCGGTTTGCAAGAGGTAGCCTTCGTCCTGCTGCCAGGGGGCGAGGGCTTTGCTGCCGTCCCAACTCAGGTTAGGGTCAATCGTCAACACGACGTCGGCTTGCTGCTGATTATCGGTCGCTGCGATGTCCACGTCAAAGTGGTGGCGGAAAATCACGGCCATGGCGTCTCGGGCCTTGGCTGCATTCGGCCCGGCATAGACGCGGAGCGGATTTTTCAGGATAACGGGCGCGTCTGCCAAGGGTTGGAACGATTGCGGGGTGGGCACGATCATCTGTCCCGGCAATGGCGGCGGCTGTGCTTCAAGCACGGGTCCGGATGGCGCCGCGCCGGGAATGGACGCTAAAGCCAGGCGGGCAAAGCAGTTGCTGTGGCGGAAAAATTCGCCGCTGGTCCATCCCCAGGAGCTGTCTTCTGCGAAGTCCTTCAATTTGCGTGAACGAGCCAATAGGACTTCGAGCTGACGGGTGGCTGGGATGGCGTTTTTCGGGAGGGTGATGGCGAATTGAGCGGTCCAGGCGTTGGCTTGCTTGGTCACGACGCCGTCCCAGGCTGGCACCGTCGGCTTTTCGCTGACATTGGACGTCGTCGCCTTGGAGTGCCAGTCGGTATGGAAGCCGATTGTGGTTCCTGCGATGACATTGCTCAATTTGGCGCCAGCCGGCGTCAGGCCGAATTGCAGCAGGCCGCCGCCAACCGGTGTTTTGAGGAAGACTTCGATCGTGTCGTCATTCCAAGTTCCGTTCGGCGTAGTGCGCACGTCAGCGAGTCGCGGTTCTTCGCATTGCATGATGATATGCAGGGTGTCGCCAGTCAGGGCGAAGCGGGCTTTGGTGTTGGCGACCGGGCGCTTGAGTTCCTTGCCGCAGAGGACGAAGGCGTCAGCACTAGCGGCTTGGCGCCATTCAGGAGCATCCCAGTTCGCGGTCAAGGGCGGGGCTGCGGCAAGCTGGGGCGCACGGCGGCGCGGCGGCGCCTCCAGCTCGACAATGGAGAAGTCGCTGAACCAGACTGGCTTGTCAGCGTCAACAGCGAGCAACGACAGCTTGAAGGAGCGGCATTGAGGCGTGGTCTTGATGAGCAGGCTGACATCCTGCCAGCCTTGCTTTTTGTTGCTGACGGTGACAGCGTGGGTCAGGTACTTCCTGTCTTGCAGGAATTCATAAAAGTAGACCCTGGCGGTCGATTCCGCCTTGACGGCGCCGGTGAGGAGGAAATGTTTTCCCGGCCGAGCCGGGATGTCGTCTTGCGAGACTCGGAAGATTTGCATGGTCTTGAGGGGCGTGCGCAGAATCAGCTTCTGACACGAACGGCCGTCTTCTTCGGTTACGGCATATTCGCCCTGCAAGCCGGTACTGGTATCGGCTCGCCACTGGTCAGCGATGCCGTCGTTATTGGCGTCGCCTCGGAAGTTGCCGTTCAGGAGCAGGTTGGCGTTGGCGGTCAGCGCCAGCAGCAATCCGAGAGAAAGCAGGAATGCCCGGCGCGGGAAAAAGCGATGCATGTTGGCAGTCATGGCGGTTCCTTTCTGGGAAAGTTGGGTTGGTTGGTGGTGATGTGTTTCATTGGGCACAAGGAAGGACTTCGGTGAAAAAATTTGGATTGGCCTGGTTCCATTCCAGGGTGAATGCGGCTGGGAAGCGCTTGAGCAGGTCTATGACGAAAGCGGCACATGCGGCAGCGTCGAGAATCGTGGTGTCGGCGTCGCCGAAGCGAGCGCGGGACAGCGCCCCGATGATTTCGAAATGCGGTTCGAGGCAGGCGTAGTAGCGGGAATGGCCGCCGATGTGCCGACGGGACGGCACCGAAATGCGCTGGCCAGATTCGTCAATGACGACCAGTTGCTGCGGCGTATCGCCCAGGACTTGGGCGGCTTGACCCCATTCTTCGACGCCGTGCAGGAAGGTGTTGTGAGCAATGCTGGTCCCGATGAACATGATTTTGGCGCGCCGCTGCCGGAGCCGCTCCCAGGGCGAACCAAGGGCGGCCGGGGAGTCAAAGCGTTCATGGCCTTCGACAAAGGCTTCGGCATCCCGGCCCAGCGCTGCCACCGAGTGGGTGGGATGCAGCGAACGCCGTACGCCAGGGCGCTGCCGGAAAAGTTCAGGCAAAATGCCGACTACTGACGGGGTGTCGCGGACTGAATAGACCGGCTGCTCGGCATTGACATTGCTCCAGGTCAGGGTCGGAAATACCAGCAGGCCCTCGTCCCGCAGGTAGTCGCTGAGCACATCAAGGACAGTGTCAGCCCGGCCCTCAACCTGGCCGATGGATTTCATGGAGGAATGCACGAGGAGCGTGTCCTGTCGGCGGAGCCCGCTAAGCTCCAGATCGCAGGTTAGGCTGGCGTAAGTGTGGATGGTCTGATTCATGGTTGTTTGATTGGTGTCTTAGGTTCAACGGCGGCCAGTTGCGCCAAGTCATCAAGCTTTTTCTGGAATTCAGCGGCGCGCGGCCCGGTGTATGCTTTGAGGAGGACGCGGAGGTCTTCGAGCATTTCCTCGGTTTCTTCAGTCCGGCGGTGGCGGATGGTTCCGGCAACCTGCTGGAAGAGGATTCTGACCAGGCGTTCCTGGGTTTCCGGGAGCGCCTCCGGTTGGGAGACCAGCAGCCGGAGAAGGCCGATAGTCTGGTGCAGAACTCGGTTCGAAGTGCGGTACTCGCCTTTGCGGATGAGGGCGTTGAGGTAGTTCTGCTGCAAGCCGAAGACGGCGTCAACGACATCGCTGTCCCAGGGATAAGTGGCCAGGAGGATTTCCCGGTGGCGCAGCGCCCGCTTGACTTTGGTGATGTTGTCTTGCCAGGCCGGTTCGCGCAAATCCAGCTTTTGGGCGCAGCGGATCAGTTCTAGGCGATACTGGTGGTTGTCAGGAAACTCCGCAGTCAAGCGGTCGAGAACCTCAAACGGCTCTACGACTTGGCCGGCGATGGTGATGGGATCGTGCAGGATGTTGGGAGCGTCGGAGAGCAGAAGAGCCTGCATAAAACGACATTCCGGGTGGTCAGGGTGATCCCGCATGATGTCCAGCAGAATCGCCATCGCTTTCTTGAGGGTCTGAGCACGCTCAGCCGTCCCCGGAGCGTCCGGAATGGAGGCGTCAACAACAGCAGCGTCATCAGCAGGAGCAGGCGCCGCGTTGGTGTCTTCTGCCGGAGCAGGCGCGGCTAGACGGCTGTTCAAATAGCGCCGACGCCGCAGAGGACGCTGCCAAGATTTGTTGTCGAGGGTCGCTGACTGGCTGGAGAGAGCAGCGGAACGGAGGGCGCGAACGGCTTCCAGCCGGCAGGTGTAGTCGTCGCTGGACTCGAAGTCAGCCGCAATTTTTTGCCACAATTTCCAGGCTTCGACGGTTCGCTTTTGCCGGTAGATGGCCAGGGCCTGCTGGTTGCGGCAATAGGCGGCGTCAAAGGATTTGCTTGGGAAGAGCAGGGCGGCTTCAGCCAGGATGGATTCTGCCAAGGGCAGGTTGTTGGAGCGCAAGGCGATGATGCCGAGGACTTTCTTCGCTTGGGCGATCTTGGCCTGGGGCGCGTCGCCCTCAGCCGCGATTTTTTCAAAATAGGGCATGATGTCATGCAGCAGGCGGGTGTTGGCGCGGGTGGGCGGCAGCTCGACGTCAATGTGGGCAGCAGGGAGAGTGCGCTTGAAAATGCGCGCCAAGGTGGCGTCGGCAATGCGGATGTTTTCTTCGGCGCGCTGACGCTCCAGGTTGACTTTGTGCAAGGCGTCGTTGATTTCGAGATAACCGATAGCAATGGCGTTCAAAAGCAGAATGCCGAGAAAAATGGTGAGGAAGGTGAGCATGGCCACGGCGGGTCGGCGTCGAGCCCAAAGCCGGAGGCGGCGCAGCCAGGAGGTGGAGCGGGCCAGGATCGGCTCGTGGCGCAGAAAGCGTTGCAGGTCAGCAGCCATGTCTTCCAGGCTGCGATAACGATCCTCTGGAATGAACGAGATGCTTTTGTTGATGATGACGGCTAAGTCGGAATTTTTAGTCGGCAGGGGCGGCACGCCTTCTTCGCAGATGCGTTTGATCATTTTGCCGGGCGAGTCATGAGGCAGCGCCGGCCGACCAGCGAGGAGTTCGTACAAGGTCAAGCCGAGGCTGTATTGGTCTGCCGCTGCGCCGCCCCCGCCGCTGAGCAGGCGCTCCGGCGCCATGTAACGCAGAGTGCCGTCCTGAGACTGGCTGACGACGGTGGAGACTGCATCCTGGCTGAGGGCAGTCGCTAAGCCAAAGTCGCTGACGTGCACAGTGCCGCTTTTATCTAAAAGCAGGTTGGACGGCTTGATGTCGCGATGGAGGATTCCCTGCCGGTGCGCGTAGGAGAGCGCATTGGCGGCCTGCAAGCCGATTTTAGCGACGACCTCTTCCAAACTGCCGGTCATGTCCACTTCCCGCCAGCGCGGGTCATTCAGGCCATAGCCGTCAACGAATTCCATCACGTAATAGCAGTAGCCCTGGTCTTGGCCAGCGCCATACACCTCCACGATGTTGGTGTGGTGCAGGCGGGCAATCAGCCGCGACTCATTGTCGAATTTTTCTCGCAGCCGGTCATCTGCGGCCCAGGTCGGCGCCAGGATTTTGACGGCGACGGGCCGGTTGAGGGACTGCTGGGTGGCCTTGAAGACGGTGCCCATGCCGCCCTGGCCAAGGCGTTCTTCCAAGCGGAATTCACCCAGCTGGTCTGGGAAAGTGACTTGGGTGGGACGAGCCGCAGTGCGAGAACTCTGTCCGAGGTCCTCCATGGCAGCCAGCACCGGGAGAATCTCCAGCAGTTCGTCGCGCCATTCGGGATAGCGCTCCGCGAATTGCTGGATGCCGATGCTGGAGCCATCGCGCAGCGATTGGAGGTATAATTCCGTGAGTTCGTCAATGTCGCTCATAAGAGGTTGCTCACAAGCGGAATTCAGAGTATTCGGAGAGTTTTTCCTGGAATCGTTTGAGGGCTCGGACGTATCTGATGCTGGCGGCTTTAGCTTCGATGCCGAGGGCGGCGGCGCATTCGAGGTTGCTAAGTTCCTCAAAGTGGCGCAGTTCCAGGATTTCTCGGTCTGTTTCAGGCATATCGGCGAGGGCTTTGCGCAGCAGGTAGTGTTTTTCGGCTTGCGCCAGGCGGCTGCGCGGGGAGGTTATGCTGTCTGCCAGGATGTTCCAGCGGGCGGTGACGGCGCTGTCATCATCCCGGGGGCGGTCCATCTCGACTTCCTTGAACACGTCCCGCTTTTGGCTGGCGAGATATTTGCGCTCAAGGTCGGTGATGGTTTGGATGAGGATGGTGCGGAATTTGATGAAGGGTGGGATGTCGTCGTTGCGGCGCAGGGACTCAAGCCGTTTGCTGGCGGCGAGAAAGACTTCCTGAAGGAGGTCTTCGACCGTCAGCCGGCGCAGGAGCATAGGATTGATTTTGAGTTGGGCGACGCGGCGGAGCCGTTCGCGGTTGTCTTGGAACGTCTCGGCCAGCCAGTTTAAGTCATTGGGATCAATGTCGTTCATTGCGAAGTCGTCGGTAGCTGTGGGGATGGGAGGAAGCGAGTCCTGGTCTTGGTATAGACAGGAAACGTCCTGGCCGTGATGTTTATTGCACTGTAGGCGGAGGCGTGGTTCAGCCCAGGTCGCAGCGGCTGATGATTTTGTCATAGGCCCAGGCGTCCCATTCCGGCTTGACGCCGATGCCGGTGAGGTCGCCGTATGAGGTGAAGATCAGTCCGCCGCCAAAGGCGTTGATCATGCGGTCGACCTCGGCCTCGATCAGCTGGCGGTTGCCGGTCGGAAGTACCTTTTGGATGTCGACCGGTGAGAAGAGTGCAGCGCGGTATTGGCGCAGGAGAGCGCCGATGTCGTCGAAGTCATAGACAGCGGGTTGGTCGAATTGGAAGCAGTTGACGCCGGCTTTCAGGAGCGGCTCCAGGATTTCGCGATTTTGGCCGCAGGAGTGCATAATGACCGCGATGCCGAGGTCGTGAGCAAGGCCAAAGAGGCGCGTGTACAGGTCGCGGAAGAATTCGTTCCACATGGCTGGCGAGAAGAGCAGTCCGCGCTGGGTGCCCATGTCTTCGCAGAAGAAGATAGCGTCGGCCTTGGCGTCGCCGGCGGCGAGGATGAGCGTTTCATAGATATCGGCCAGGATGGCGTGCAGCCGGTGCAGGTTTTCCGGGTACAGGGCCATGTCCATCAAGTAGTTGTCCATACGGCGGATGTACCTGGCTTGGGCGAAAATCCAGCCGGGCAGACCGGCGAGGCGGAAGTGGTCGCCTTGGTCTTTGGCAAAGCCGGCGCGGAAGCGCTCGGCCGCGGTTTCGCGGTCAAAGACAGGCGGCGTGAAGTGGTCGAAGTCGTCCCAGTCAGCAATGATCGGCGTGATCACTTCACCGCCTTTGCAGGCGTCCTTGGCGGCCATCCGGTGCCAGATGTTGCCCCAGATGTCATCGTAGTATTCATAGTCGCCTTCAATCCAGCGCTTTTGAACGTATCCCCGGGGAGCGCCAGGGCCGCCGCCGATGAAGTCGTTGCGCCGGCCTTCGCCAAAACGGAGACCTGGACGCGGCTGGCCAGTGCGGGTGAGATTGGCCTTGATGATGTCTCTGGGAGTCATGGATGGCGGTGCTCAATCTGGTGGGGACGCGCAGGGCAGGGCAATGGCATTGGATTGAATCAAATCCAAATATATTGGAGAGTTGACGAATTCCAAATCTGAAACAACGGTTTGCCGCTGCAAGGAGGCAATCGGGCGGCCGTTAATACAAGGGGCGAGGTGTTGAATGCTGAATGCTGAATGTTGAATGCTGAATGCTGAGGTGCATTTCATAATTCATAATTCATAATTCATAATTCATAATTCATAATTCGTTAGGGGCGAGGGGCGAGCTATTGTCGTCCACAACGTCCACCCAGTCCACCACGTCCACAACAGCCGCGGAGCGGCAAAAGCCCGGAGGGCGATACATAGAAGCCCAGGGTAAGCCGGGCCGTCAGGCACGGCGCAGCCCTGGGGGAGATGGCATATATTTGGAGCCCTGGAAGGGTGACACATAAATTAGGTTATGGACGGAGAGTCCACCCTACGCCTTTCGTGGCTAAAAACCTTTTTGGGCGCCTCAACTACATACCACAGCCACCGTCCACAACGGCTCTATAATTGCGTCGCCACTTTTCTGACAGCCTGCACTACCTTATCAATAACTTCTGTCTCAGCCAGGAGGACGTTGTTGGTAAGCCATACGGCTGTTTTGGACAGCTCGTCTGCTGCGGCGAGCACTTCTTTCTGCTCGAATTTTCTGCCTGTCGCCTTTTCGAAAGTCGGGTCTTGCAGCAAGTTCATGCGATGCAGCGGCACATAGCCTGCGCTGCATGGAATGCCCTCTGCCCGCAATGCTTTGACAAATTCATCGCGGCTTGCATTGCTTCCCTTCCACTGGAACTGGAACAGGTATCCGCTTAGGGCGGTGACCCTGGGGTCTTCCGGCGGCAGAATGATGCCAAGCAAGTCCGCCAATCCGCTCATTATCGCTCTGATGCTTTTTTGTCTATGGGCGCATTGCTCTGGCAATTTGTCCAATTGGGCATCCAGAACAGCCGCTTGCCATTCCGCCATTCGCGCATTGGTTCCCATCAGGGTTTTGCCGACCAGACCCTCGCGTCCACCGAATGCTCGCCCTGAATGGTGGAAATGCCAGCAACGTGCAAAAAGGTCTTCATTGCCGGTTGTGATCATCCCGCCTTCTCCTGCTGGCAGAACCTTGCTGTTCTGGAAACTGAACCCAGCCGCATCACCGATGCTGCCGCACATTTGTTTGCGCCAGGAAGAACCATGCGCATGCGCGCAATCTTCGAGCAGCAGCAATCCATGTTCAGATGTCACTGCCTTCAGTGCATCCATGTCGCATGGGTAGCCGCCTACATGGACTGCCATGACGGCTTTTGTCTTCGCGGTGATGTGCTTGGTAACAGACTCAGCGTCAATATTTCCCGTGCGTTCATCAACATCTGCGAATACTGGCATAGCCCCGACATAGGCGATAGCCGATACCGTTGCGGAGAAGGTATAGGGGGAAACAATCACTTCGTCGCCGCGTCCGATGGACGCTCCGCGCAAAATCAACTCCAAAGCCCGGGTGCCGCTATTGACAGCAATAGCGTGCGGCGTCCCCACAAACTCAGCAAAGCGCTTGGCAAAGGAAAGCGCAAAATTGCCCAGCGTGCCCCAGCTCTTCGACTCCGCAACCTTCATCAGGTTGGCCTCTTCTTTTGCACCCCATTGCGGCCATGTGGGAAAACGTCCATTGTACACCGGGACGCCGCCATTGATAGCTAACGTTTTCATATCAATCCTTTTGTGTTACTATGTTACTATCAGCCAACTTTTTGTTTTTGGGGAAAGATTTTCTTCAGAACGGCGTTTATGTGTCACCCCTGGCGGGGCTCAAAATTGTTATACGCCTTACCCAGGGCTTCGCTACGCTCTCCCTGGGCTTTTA
>JAAZKI010000456.1 GCA_012799905.1 Lentisphaerota bacterium
GCGCAGGCGCGCACTGAGATGTGGAAGACGATTGGCTGGACTTGTCGCAATGGAGCTGTCACCAATGCCCAGCTCCGCGCCATCCGGGCCAAAACAATCGAATTGATAGACTCCCTGCGCTGATTGAACGCAGAGTGTCGCTAAGAGCGCTAAAAAAATCTTGGCGCGCCAAGCGGTTGGTCCACCTTTGTTATCAAGCGCCTCGCAGACGAATTTTTGGCCAAAAGTCTACTCAATCAGGTCGAGCGGCTGGCGCCAGGCAGCGATGGCGGCGACTGGCGCAGCAGCGACCAGGCAGACTAACAGGGTGATGGCCAGGCCGTGCACGAGCTCAAGCCAGGGCACAGCGAAATTCCATCCCATGCCGCCAAAAAAGCTCAGGTGGGTGGACATCTGGGCGCTGCAAACCCCCGCAAATAGCGCAAAAGCCAGACTGACTGCGGCTGCCGCTACGGCGATGATAATGGCTTCGCCGAGAATAAGGCGGAAAAGACCTGCACCACTGAGTCCAACCGCACGCATAAGGCCGATTTCGCGCCGTCGAGCCCGCAGGGAGGCGACAGCAGTGTTGGCGACAGCGAGCGAGGTGACCAGTAGGATGAGGAAAGGCATCTTCAACATGCCGGCAACGACGGTGTCGGTGCGGTTGTTGATGCTCTGATGCAATTCTGCGGTGACGGTCGTCCGTAAATGCTGCTGGCGGATGATGGCATCACCGCGGCCGGGTATGTGATAGCGTTCGCCAACATGGCGGTCTGCAATGTCTTGCAAGGAAGCGACAATGGCGGTGCGGTCAGCCCCAGGCTCAAGGTTGAACCATAGATAATGGATGCGGTCAAGAGCGAAATTGCTTTTGACCGTGTCATAGTCAGCGAAAATCATGGCGGCCGTCCGGCTGGCATTTCTCCGAGTGCCGGAGAACTTGGAGAACCAATGCCAGCCTTTGAGGTCGATGATGCCAGCCACCAACAGGGTGACTGGACGCTCCGGGGAATCAGGCGGAATGACCGCGAAAGAATCACCAGTCTTCAGATTGGCTGCCGCGGCAAAGTGAGCCGGGATAAGACAGGCGTTGCGCTGTCGGGAAAGCTCCGCTAAAGCGCGTTCGCGGTCGGAGCGGGGCTGGAAGTCAAATGGCAGCAAGGGCGTCGCCCCGGTCAGGCCGGCTTCGGTGTCAATGCCGAGGATGACGACATTGTCCTGGCGGGTTACACTTTGTCGATGAGCGCTGCCAGTCAAGTCAGCAGCCAGCCGGACTTGCTCTACTGCGACAGGCAGACAGGCCGAAGACTTGCTGCCGTCGATGCGGCGGACGTCTGGCAGCGACTCCTCTGAAATTCCCCCAGGCATGATGGCGACAAACATGTCCGGCATCCAAGTGCCTGGAATAAAGGGAATCAGCATTGACGCGCTCCAGATGAGGACGGTCATGTACAACCCTAAGCCAATAGATAGTGCAATCACGGTTCCAGACGCCCGCCATAAATTGGCGTCTAACTGCGAACGGAGAAAATTCGGCTCCAAGCCTAAACACCGTGCGAGAACGCCTTGAAGCAGCAGGCGACAGCCGGAATAGACCGCCGGCGCCAGCAGCACAAAGGAAAGCGCCATGGCCGGACAGCCGAGAAAAGCATACAGGCGGATGCGGGTGAGCTCCGGCAAGCCGGGCAGAAAAACTACGAGGGGATTGACTAGGAGCAGGGGCAGGGCGGTGAGCACAGCTGCGCGCGGAATTCGTCGTCGTTCGGTCATGCCTAGAGGCGCCATAGCGTCAAGTGGCCGGATGCGGGTGGCGCGCCAGGTCGGATAGGCGGCAGCCAACAAAGACCCGAGCAGGGCGCAGACTCCCGTTAAGCTAATGGTCCAGAAGCCGATGCGGGCGTCAGCCATTTGTCCGGCCGAGTTTGAGACAGCAGGCAGGATAGCAAGCAAAATCCACCCTGAAGCCAGGCCGCCAACCCAGCCGATGACGCCCAGAAAAATGGCCTCAAGCACCACGCCGGCAGCAGTCTGCAAGCGCGTGAGCGCCACGGTGCGCAAGACCGCAAGCTGGCGGACGCGTTCATCCAGGCCCATGCCGAGGCTGGTGAAAATGATGACAAAGGAGACCAACATGGCCAAGCCAGTGGCGGAATACGCCTGCATCTTTTGAAA
>JAAZKI010000191.1 GCA_012799905.1 Lentisphaerota bacterium
CATTCAGCATTCAGCATTCAGCATTCAGCATTCAGCATTCAGCATTCAGCATTCAGCATTCTCGCCCCTCGCCCCTCGCCCCTCGCCCCTAAACAAAGCCCCTCGCCCCTAAATCTCGCCCCTTGCCCCTCGCCCCTCGCCCCTAAACAAAGCCCCTCGCCCCTAGAAAAAGCTCGCCTCAGCCCCGGGGCGGCACCATGCATTCGGCTCGGAGCAGCAGTTGGCAGGCCCAGTCGAACAGTTGCGACCAGCATTGCGGCGTCAGTTTTGGCGGGGGTGCGCCGGCGGACATGAGCAGCAGTTGTTTGCATTGTTCCATCTGTTGATCGGACTGCTGGTATCCGTCCAGCCATCCTTCTTCAAAGAGGAAGGCGACGACGATGCCGGTCAGGATAGGTTCTGGCTGGGCATCCGAATTAGCCAAGCGTCCCAACGCGACTGTGAGGGCGTGGAAGTAATGCTCGTGCGTCGTTTCCGGCAGGACATTGGCGAGGGTGAATTGGGCAATCCAGCAGGCTGCCTGGAAGGACGGGTAGTTCTTGGTCAGGCCGGAAAAGTCCTGGATAAGATCGACATCTTGGCAGCGATGGAGTTTTCCGGTTGACGGCCGGTAAACGATTTTCACCCAGCGGAACAGGTCTAGGTGGGGAAAGTTGGACTTGCTTCCTGGCAGCGGGTTTGGGGTGATGAAGGCCAGTTGTCCCTGCGTCGGGGAGATGCCGGCGACAATGAGCCGGGAAGCACCATACGGCGTTTTTCGGAGGACGATGAAGTCAGTGGCCAGGGATTCAGTCATGGGCAGCAGTCAGAAAGGCGACCGTGGAATGCCAGGTGACCTGGCGGGCGGCGCTGGCCAGGGCGGCTTTGGCGGCTTGGATATCTTCCGGCGTCAGGCCGTGCAGGTGGAGGCGTTGGGCAAAGCTGCCGGGATAATCAGCGAACCATCGTTCCAGTTGCGCCGGAGCAATAGTCTGGTCGCGCCGGAAGACAGTCCGGGAAGACTTGCATTCATTCAGACCGGCGTCAGTCACTTCCCGTACCAGGTCGTTGTCGTCCCAGTTGACGATGGGGTCAGCAGCGTTGGTGTAGATTGCCTCCTCAGCGGCGAGGAAGCGCTCGTGCCGGGCCTGGCCGGCAGCGTCCTGGGGATGGGGCAGGAAAGCGCCTAAGCGCTGCGAGAAACGTGGGATGTTTTCGGCGACGGCCAGTCCGCCGCCCGGCCGGAGAAGCCCAGCAACCAACTTCAAAATGGCGCTGCGGTCGGCGGCGCGGGACAAGAGATTGCGGCCGACGATGAAGTCGAAACGGATGTCAGCATCATGCTCGGCGAGCAATTCCGGCAATTGCTGCGGCGTTCCGACCAGGATGGTTGGACGGCGCAGCAGTGGGAGGCTCTCGGCCTGGTCGAGGAGTTGTTGGCCAGCGGCTTCAGAAGCGACCAGGGCGAACACGCCGCCTTCCGGGACTCGCCGCAGGGCTGCCCAGGTGAAGACGCCGGCATCAGCAGTGATGTCCAGGATGAGGTCGTGACGCTGGAATGGGCGGCTGGCGAAGAGGGTTTCGCGAATGGCGGCCAAGTCGGCGCTCAGAGTGTCGGCCGCTCGTGCCAGCCATTTTTCCGCTGCCTTGTCCGCTGGGCTGAAGGTAAGGATTTCCGGCGGTGCCAGGCTCTGGTCTTGTTCGCGGACGGCTGCCAGCTGCAATTCGCGCCGTTGGCGGACAGTTTCGGCCAAGGTTTGCTCATAGCCGATGTGGCCTGGTTCATAGAATATTTTTCCTTGCAGGGTGGATGGCAGGTATTGCTGGGCGACCCAGTGATCGCGGTAGGCGTGCGGGTACCGGTAGCCGACGCCGTGTCCAAAGCCTTCTTGGTCGCGGCTGGCGTCTTTGAGATGATTGGGCACTTCTGCCTCGCGTTCGTCGCCGACCAGCTTGAGGGCGTCAAAGAAGCCCATGACAGAGTTTGATTTAGGGGCGGTAGCGCAATAGAGTGCGGCATGAGCGAGCGGGTAGTGGCCTTCGGGCAGACCGACGCGGTCAAAGGCTTCGGCGGCCGCGATGACGAAGGGCAGGGCATGCGGGTCAGCCATGCCGATGTCTTCGCTGGCAAAGATAGTCATGCGGCGGAAGATGAAGCGCGGGTCTTCGCCGGCGTAGACCATTTTCGCCAGCCAGTAGAAAGCGGCGTCAGGGTCAGAGCCGCGCATGGATTTGATAAAGGCGCTGATAGTGTCGAAGTGGCAGTCGCCTTCTTTGTCGTACAGCACGGCGCGGCGCTGGATGGATTCCTCGGCCACGGCTATGGTGATATGGATGACGCCATCCTGGTCAGGCGGCGTAGTTTCGACGGCCAGTTCCAGGGCGTTGAGGGCGGCGCGGGCATCGCCGTTGGCAATGTCGGCGAGGTGTTCCAGGGCGTCATCGTCAATGGTCAGTCGACGTTGGCCATAGCCGCGTTCAGGGTCGAGCATGGCGCTGCGTATGATGTCGCGGATATTATTGTTGTCCAGCGGCTTAAGCTGGAAGATTCTGCTTCGGCTGACCAGAGCTCGGTTGACCGTGAAGTAGGGATTTTCAGTGGTTGCTCCGATTAGGATGACGGTGCCGTTTTCGACCCAGGGCAAGAGGGCGTCCTGCTGGGCTTTGTTCCAGCGATGGACTTCGTCGATGAAGAGGATAGTTCGCTGACCGTATTCGCCCAGACGGCGCTGGGCTGCGGTGGTGATTTCGCGTAGGTCAGCAATGCCGGTCATGACCGCGTTAAGGGTGACGAAGGTGCTTTTGGTGGTGTTGGCAATGACCGCTGCGAGAGTGGTTTTGCCGGTGCCAGGCGGGCCGTAGAAGATCAGAGACGACATCTGGTCAGCTTGGATGGCGCGACGCAGCAGCCGCCCAGGAGCCAAGATATGCTCCTGCCCAATGTACTCTTCCAGGGTGCGTGGACGCATGCGGGCCGCCAACGGCTGCTCGTGGCGCATTTTCTTTTCGCGGGCATGGTCAAATAAGGTGGTCATGGATAAAGCAGACGATTGCCTTCAATGACGATTTTTCGACCGTTTTGCTGGGCGCTGGTGCAGATGGCAATGCAAGCCAGGTGGCTGTTGACAGCCGATTGCAAGTTGTGCGGGGATTCCTTGTCTTCGCGGATGCATTCGACCAGATGTTCGACCATTTCCGGGAAGGGGTGGTCGTAAACGTCGCCAGACTGCTTGGTGCCAGTGTCAAGGGTGAAGAAGTCCTTCTGACCAGCGAATCTGCGAAGATAGAACTGGTCATTGACGATGGTGCCGTATTCGCCAAGGATGTTGAGGTTGGCAGTATAGGGGACGTCGCCGACGAGCGAGCAGGTGAAGACGCCGAGCGCGCCATTGGCGAATTTCACTTGGGCGGTTTCTACGGGCGGGTATTCATAGTAGTCGCCGACCATGGCGTTGGCTGCGGTGACTTCGACGATGTCGCTGTCCAAAATAAACCTGGCCATGTCCACGGAGTGGCAGCCAGCGAGGATGAAAGCGCCGCCGGTCTGTTCCTTGTGCTTCATCCAGCCTTTGCGCTCCCGGCCAAACCAGTAGTCGACATTGGCCATGAAGACCTTGCCGAGTTCGCCTTCGCTGACCAGTTTCCTCTGCAACTTGACGAGCGGCTTGAAGCGGAGGATGAAAGCGACCAGGCTGTGGACGTGGTTGGAGGCGACAGCGTCGAGCATGACCGGGATGTCGTCGGCATTGATGGCAATGGGCTTTTCGACAAAGATATGCTTGCCAGCCTGGGCGGCGCGGATGGCTTCGCTGGCATGCTGGTTGTTTGGGGTGCAGATGGAGATGATGTCAACCGTCGGATCGTTGAGAATCTGGTCGAAGTCGTCATAGACGCGGCATTGGAGGCCGACTTCACGTTGCTTGGCCTCGACGCTGGACAAGGAACGGCTGCCTAAACCGACGATTTCACAGGCAGGGTGCTTCAGATAAGCGTTGATGTGACCACTGGCGACCCAGCCGCAGCCCCAGACTGCACAGCCAAATTTCCCATTGCGCATGATATGTTTCCTTTTATTTTTCTTCTTCGAATGCGAACACCGTAAATATAAGCAGTGTTGTTTCCTTGTCTTTCCAAGCGTTTGGGGGCAGACCGGCCTTTTCCTGGCAGAGGATGCTCAGGAATTGATCGCGGTTGGGGATTTGCTCCCAGACTTGGGGCAGGAACAGTCCGCTGCGGCCGTCGCGGCGCACCATGACGCCGTGCTTGCCTGGGACGATTTCAGCCGCGGATGACGCCGGCCGCATCGGTGACAAGACCGAGATTTCGATGTGCACGTCAGGCAGTTCGGCGGCTGTGAGGCTTGGGAAGCGCGGGTCTTCAAAAGCCGCAGCGTAGGCCATGTCCTGCACAGACCGCCACAACGGAGCGTGCGCCACGACGGAGCCAATGCAGCCGCGCAGCCGTCCTTGCTTGGTCAGGGTGACAAAGGCCGCACCCAGCTCTGCCAGTTCGGGAAGCTCGGCCGGTGGTTTGTATTTCCACAGCTCTTTGTTCAGGGCGGCATTCAGGCGTTGCCGCGCCAGCGAGAGCAGTTCTTTGCAGGCTGTTGACGAGAGGGTGAAGTCAGCGCCGGCCGGTTCGGGCTGCGCTGTTGACTCAGACTGCTGCGGAGAGGCGGCTTTGGCCTGGCCGAGGAAGGCCGCGGAAGCATAGCCGACCACACGCGAGCGGTCGCTGTCGCGCACGTCGCCGGAGTTGGCTTGAGCCAGGAGTTTGACGGTCGCCCCGGTGTAGTTTTCCATCCAGGCGATAGCAACGCCGACGCCGCCGGCAGAGCAGATTGGGGTGTCGGTATTGGGCTTATCAACGCCTTTGCCGGCCTGGCGTTGGCAGAGTCCTTCCAAGTCGAGATCAGCGATAATGGCCGTCGTTTTCGCGTCGAGTTCCCGGGCGTCGTTTGCGGAGGGATAATGGCAGAGGTCAGTGCTGGCCATAATCATGATTTTCTTGTTGCCAGCGGCCTTTTGCAGAGCCCGGGCAAAAGCGCGGCAGTTGTCAGGGGTGGCTTCGCCAAAAAGCACCGGCAGGATTTTGGCATCCGGCTTTAGCGTTTTCACAAAGGGCAGGTGGACTTCGATGGTGTGTTCGCGGGCATGGACGCCGTTGTGGACGATGACAGTGGGCAGGGCTGCTTGCAGGCGCTGCCCGAGTTCTGTGTCGACCGCCACTGGCCCGAGCGGCGTCTGATAGGCGTCATGGTCGGCGAGGATAGCGGTGATGCCCCGCGCCTGTCTGCCAAAGTCATGGCCGATGATGACGATGGTTTCAAAATCGGCTTTAGCCATGGCCAGGTAGGCCGGGGCAGCGACTTGCGCGGAGAAGACGTAGCCGGCATGCGGCGCCATGACGGCGACCACCGGCGCGGGCAATTCAGGCAAGGCAGCGCCCTTGAGGAAGCGTTGGACTTCCGCTTGCAATTCGGTTGCAGAGGCGGGATAGAAGGTGCCGGCGACGGCCGGCTGGCGGACTTTGGATTGTTTGTTCATGGCAATGCTCCTGGGGGTGGTGTAGAGGGCCATGCATAACCATAGCACGATTTGCGGATTTAGCCAGTTCCAGAGCCTGGGGCGTCGATGTTTCATCAGCATGGTCAGGTGTCTCCTTGCATTGCGTGCATCCAGCGGTTGGAGCGCCAGCGGGCATAGAAGAGGAAGCCGCGCAGGCAGAGGTCGACCAGCATGCTCAGCCAAGCGCCGCGGATGCCCCAGCCAAATCCATGCAGGAAGACGTAGCAGGTGGAGAGGCGCACGCCCCACATGCCGACGATGGAGATGTAGAAGGGCCACTTGGTGTCGCCAGCGCCGCGCAACGCGCCGGTCAGCACGATCATGAAGGCGGACGCCGGCTGGGCGAATGCGACAATGCGGAGCAGGTCAACGCCGATGGCGATCACGTCTGGGTCATTGGTGAAGAAGCGCATCAGCACGTCGGGGATAGTGAAGAGAATGACGGCGGCGAAGGTCATGGTGATAATGCCGGCGCGGAGGGCGTTGTTAGCGTGACGCCGGGCGAATTCGGGCCGCTTGGCGCCGAGGCATTGGCCGACTAAGGTAGTGGCGGCGATGGAGAAACCCCAAGTGGGCATGTAGCACAAGGATTCAGCGACGACGGCCAGATGGTGGGCGGCGAGGGCGGTGGTGCCCTGGGTCGCGACTAGGCGGATGAAAAAAGCTTGTCCAACCGAGATGACCAGTCGTTCCATAGCTGTGGGAATGCCGACAGTCAGAATCTGTCGGATGATGATGCCGTTGGGCCGATACGACTGCCGCAAGGTGATGTGGGCCGGGTTGCTGCGTTTTCGCAGCAGGATCACGAACAACATGGCGCCGGAGACCAAGGACGCGAAGGCAGTGGCGGTGGCCGCGCCGGCGACGCCCCAGCCAGCGCCGGGAATGCGGAGGGAGACACCGAACCACGTTGTGTCGCGAGTGGGGAAGATGAGAAAGAAGTTGCCGATGATGTTGACGACATTGATGACGATGTTGGACAGCATGGGCGTGCGAGTGTCGCCCGTGCCTCGGAAGACGCCGGTCAGGACGAGGGCAGTGAAGTGGGGAACCAGCCCGCAGCCGAAAATCCGGATATAGGTGGCGGCGTCCTTATGGAACTCCGGCTGCGCCCCGAGCATCGTTGGAATGGCATTGCCGGCCAGGAGAAGGAAGATGCTGCAGACCACGCCAAGGGCAACGCCCATGACAATAGCTTGGCGGGCGACTGCCGAGGCCTTGGAGAATTGGCGAGCGCCCACATGGCGGGCGACGAGTACGGTGGCGCCGACGCTGATGGCCATCATGCAGCCATTGATGATCCAAGTCATGGGCATGCTCAGGCCGACAGCGGCCATGCACGAGGCGCCGAGACGGCCGACCATGGCGGCGTCAACGTACTGAACCATGCTGACCATAACCATCTCGAAGATGCTGGGCCAGGCTAGGCGAAAGGCGGTGCGGGCGCCGCCGCGGCCGTTGATGATGTCGTCATTCAGGCCGATGCTCGAAGTCTGTTGACGCCATCGGCCCAGCAGCCTCTGAAGAAGGCCAAGGATACTTTGCTGATTCGTCGGGTCGTTGTGCGGAGCGGTCATGGATTGGGCTGGTGAGGCGTGAATGGACGCAGTGGAACGTCAGCTGTGCTGTTTATCAAGGGGTCGCAGGTTCTGCAGGCTGGGCATTAGTCGGCTCTGGCGGCGCCTCCTTGGATTTGGCGCTGGCGGAACGGGCGAGCGCTTCCAGGTCTTCGGCGGTCCAGGGATGCTCGCATCGGCCGATTTCCTCGCTGTTCACATTGAAGAGCATGGCGACTGGGATGCGGTCAGCCTTGAAATACCGCTGGGTATCGTCCGTAGTTTCGACGTGGATGACGTTGCAGAATTCTTGCAATCGGGCGCGCAGATCATCGCTCGGGAGAGTTGATTCATTGTCGCTGAGGATGACGAGCATGGGCAGGCGCTTTGTCGAGGGATTGCCTAGAGACGCTTCCTTGACGACTGGCGCCAGCCGGACTGGCGGCGACGAGTCGGAAGCAGCGTCTGGCGCGCCCTGGTCAGTGTTTTGGCGTGCTGGCGAGTAGCGATGAATGAACCAGGCGCAGGCAAGCGCCGCAATGACATAAATGAATGGACGTGGTGACAAACGCATGGCTGTAAGTGGGAAAGGTGGAGTGAAAGGGGAGAAAGGCGTTTTAGTTTTTAACCACGGATGGACACAGATGAACTTAGGGTGGACTATCTGTCCACAACCTAATTTTTTTAACCACGAAAAACACGAAAGGACACGAAATTTTTGTTTTTTGGGTTGTTGTTGTAACCACTGAATACACTGAATACACGGAAATTTTTGTATATGGTTGTTGTTCTTCGGGATAGGATTGCATGCGGATTCGCGATTTGGCCTATCGTTTTTTTGACTATTTAGCCTGAACAGCCGGATGGCGTGGAGAAACACATCAAGTCGCCTCCCGCTTGGCCAGAATGACCTGAGGGCCACCCCAACCTCGTAGAG
>JAAZKI010000103.1 GCA_012799905.1 Lentisphaerota bacterium
CCCAGTCGATGGAGGAAGCCAGCAGCGAGCACCAAGTCCGGTCTTCAACCTTAAAGCCCTTGACATGGACTTTGCGAATCCGATGGCCCAACGACACAATCCACTGCTCAGGATAGCCGTAAGCCATGATGTTCCCGACGTCAAAATAAGCGCCCACCCACGGGCTGTTGAAGTCATCAACGTAGCGGTTGAATTCCAGTGGGCTCAAAAGGAATTTGTTCCAGACGTTTTCAATGCCGATGCCGACCTTGCGGGCAGCGTATTCCGGGATGAGTTTAGCGATTTCCGGGCAGGAGCGGTCCCAGGCTTCCTGGTACGTGCAGACCTGCGGCTTCACCACGGCCGGCACCAGCAGCACCGTGTCAGCGCCCACGGCTGACGCCGTCTCCAAGGACGTCATCATCCCCTCGACTGACTTGGCGCGCACCGCCGGGTCCGGGTCTGACATCGGCGACGCCCAGTGCGCCTGGTTCATCACACTCGGAATCTTGATTCCGTTCGCGGTCGCAGCCTCCAAATAACGGCTGCGTTCCGAGGCGCTGCCTAAAGTCGGTATCTCCACGCCGGCAAAGCCAAAACGGGCCGCCGCCGCAAATTTTTCTTCCGGGGTTTCACCGGGCAGCAATGAGTAGTAGATGCCTTTGCGCATGTCGATCCAGCTCCATTCTGTTGAAAATGTTATTCTTCTGCCTGCCGACCCGTACTTCGAGCCAGTCTCATGGAAGAATATAATCGACTCACGTGAAGAGGCAAAGCCCGTTTGTCGGTTTATAGTAATGTTTCAACATTTTTCCTGCGGTTCGACCTGGCGTCGCCGCACCTCACCTTTCCCTTTCAACTCACTTTAATTTCTTCTGCCGCTATGACTTACGCCCGCTCTGCCATTGCCAGAATCGCCGGCTATGTGCCTGGGGAACAGCCCCAAGGCAAACCGCTGATCAAACTCAACACCAACGAAAACCCGTATCCGCCCTCAGCAAAAGTCATAGCCGCGGCTCGGGAGTTCGACTTTGCCCGCCTCCGCCTGTACCCCGAGCCGAGCGCCCGCATCGTCCGGGAAGCCGCTGCAGACCTGTACGGCTTCACACCCGAACACGTGGTCTGCGGCAATGGCTCTGACGACCTCCTCACCATCGCCCTGCGCACATTTGTCGACCAAGGCGGCAAACTGGCTTTCACCACCCCCAGCTATTCCCTGTACCCTGTCCTGGCCGACCTCCAGGGCGCGACCTGCCAGCCGGTTGAACTCGACAGCGACTTCAACCTGCCTGCCAACGCCGCCGAACTGGCCGGCGACGCACCCCTCTTCATCCTCGCACGACCCAACGCGCCAACCGGAACCAACACCCCCAAAGACGGCGTCCGCGAACTCTGCCGCCAATTCCCCGGCGTCGTCTGGATTGATGAAGCATACGTTGACTTCAGTGACGACAACTGCCTCGACCTGGCTCGCGAATTCCCCAATGTCGTGGTCTCCCGCACCCTATCGAAAAGTTACTCCCTGGCTGGACTGCGCCTCGGCCTGGCCATCGCCAACCCGGAACTGATCCTGGAAATGAACAAGGTCAGGGACTCCTATAACGTCGATATGCTGACCCAGGTCATCGGAGCCGCAGCCTTGCGCGATTCTGAAGCCATGCGCGCCAACGCCAGCCGCATCGTCGCCACCCGCGCCTGGCTCGCCGCTGAACTCACCCGCCTCGGCGCTGAGGTGCTCCCCTCAGCCGCAAACTTCCTCTTCGCCAAGCCGCTCCGCCCCGCCGCTGACGTGTTCGCCGACCTCCGCGCCCGCGGATTCCTCGTCCGCTACTTCAATCTGCCCCGCATTTCCGAATACATCCGCATCACCATCGGCCGCCAGACTGACATGGAGGCCTTTGTCAAAGCCTTCGCGGAATGCGGCCGCTGAACGCACGCTGCGGCAGGTTCAGCCTGCTGGACAGCGTTGACAACGGCGAGCCAGGACGCATCCCCGAACCGCCCGGAAGAAAGGCAATGGCATGGAAAAATCACACGGTCTGAAGCATTTCTTCCAAGCCTGCCGTTATTCTGCGGACGGACTCCGCTACGCCATCCGCGAAGCCGCGTTTCGACAAGAGCTGATCATCGGCGTAATCACCGTCCCCCTGGCCTGGATTCTGCCCGTTCCAGTGGTCATGTCCCTGCTTCTCACCCTGGCTTGGCTGGGGCTGCTCGTCGTCGAAATCCTCAATACCGCCATTGAGGCCGTCGTCGACTTGGCCAGCCCGGAGCGCCATCCCCTGGCCAAACAAGCGAAAGACCTGGCCAGCGCTGCCGTCACCATCGCCATTGTCGCCAATATTCTCGCCTGGGCGACCGCAATCTGCCAATGCCTGCAACGCAGCCTGTAGACAAAAATGCTTTCCAATTATATATTATCAGATTAACCCTTTATCCCTCGAATCCATCCAATTTCCTAATTGGCATCGACGAGGCAGCACTGACAACACGGGACAGGCATGCCAGACAACAAACCGATCCGCATCTATTATTTGGCCTCTGGCCGCCTCGGCATTCCCATCTTGGAACGTCTGCATAGCGACCCGCGCCTCATCCTCACCGGCGTCGGCTCTCAGCCGGATCGGCCCGCCGGCCGCCGCCAACTCCACGTGCCGACCCCGCTGGCCGCGCATGGCGACGCACTCGGCCTCCAGGTCGACCGCGTGCCCTCGGTCAACGCCCCGGACTTTCTGGAGAAGATGCGCCGTCTCCAGGTTGAAATGATCGTGGTGGCCTCCTTTGGCCAGCTGCTCAAGCCCGAACTGCTCGCGTTGCCGCCCTTTGGCTGCCTGAATGTCCATGCCTCGCTGCTGCCGCGCTTCCGCGGAGCTGCGCCGATCAACATGGCTATTTTGCGAGGCGACACCACCACTGGGGTGACGTTCATGGACATGGAGGCCGGCCTTGACACCGGCGGCATCTATGGCCAAGCCAGCCTGACCATCCAGCCGGATGACAATGCCGAACAACTCGAACAACGACTCAGCGACCTGGCCGCTAAGCATATCGGCAACGTCATCTGGGATATCGCCCGCGATGGTCTGACGCCAACCCCGCAGCCGACCGAAGGAGTCAGCATCGCCCGCAAAATCAAAAAGGAAGCCGGCGCCATCGCCTGGAACAACAGCGCCAAGCAGCTGGAACGCATGGTGCGCGCCTTCACGCCCTGGCCGCGCGTCAGCGCCCTGGCCCCCATCGGCAAAGGCCCATACAAACGCTTGCAGCTGACAGACGCATCAGCGCTTGACATGACACCCGCGCAACATACACACCCCGGCGAAGTTATCGCCCAAGGGCGGGACGGACTGCTGGTGGCCTGCGGAGAAGGATTGCTCCTCATCCGAAGAGTCATCCCCGAAGGACGCACAGAAATGTCAGCAGCAGAATTTCTCCGGGGGAATCCCCTTCCCCCGGGCACGATTTTAAGTGATTATCCGGTTGGAGAAAAATGAGTTAATGAAGCAAATACTAATCAATGACGAAGACCTACAAACCCGAGTAGCCGTGGTCCATGACGGCGTACTACAAGATTTCTACATGGAGCGAAAATCACGTGACCGCCTGGTCGGCTCCATCTATAAAGCCAGAATCAAAAACCTCGAGCCATCCCTGCAAGCAGCATTTGTTGACATCGGCTGCGGCAAAAACGCCTTTCTCCATTACTGGGATATGCTCCCAGCTACCCAGGACATGCTCGAAAGCAGCGACGATAATGCCGACAATGGCGGACAAGGCGCGGCGGGCAAGGCCAGTCCGGAAGAACTCCACTCCCGCGCCCCAGGCCGCTCCGTCTCCAAGCAAAGCCAGAGCCGCAGAACTGCCGGCAGCAATAATCAGCGCTACAACAAAAACCGCGCATCGACACCCCAGAAAACCAGTGACAAAGACAATGAACAGCCGCCGCAGCCGCAGCCGGCCAAAACCGTCCCCCAAAAAGGCAAAAAAAGCCTCATTGAACGCGTCCGCGACCTGCTAATGGGCACTGGCAAGGCTGCACCGACCAAGACGCCGCCAGCACCGCCACCGCCAGCGCCCAGCAAAGCGCCAGCATCAACGCCGACAGCGCCTGAGGAACGCCATCCCGGCCGACACGCGCCGCGAGGGCAACGCAACAGCGGTCGCAGCCGCCAAGCCAAAAACATGCCCTCGGTCGATGATATCCCCAATCTCTTCAAGGCCGACCAGGAAATCCTGGTTCAAGTGACCAAAGGCCCGATTGGCACCAAAGGTTCCCGCGTCACCGCCAACCTGAGCATTCCGGGCCGCTACTTAGTGCTCCTGCCCAATTCGAACCACATCGGCATCTCCAAGCGCGTCGAACAGCGCGAAGAGCGCGACCGCCTCCGCAAAATGATCCGCAGCCTGGAACTGCCGCCGAACATGGGGCTGATCTGCCGCACGGTCGGCGCTGGCCGCAAACTCGAGCACTTCCAACGTGACCTCGACCTGCTCCTGGACTACTGGCGCAAAGGCGAAATCGCGGGACAGCGCCGAGCCCCAGTCTGCGTCTACCAGGAACCCGACCTGGGCGAACGCGCACTCCGCGACTGCCTGACTGAAGACGTGGACGAAGTGATCATCGACTCCGAGGAAATGTACAACCGCGCCCGTGAACTGATCACGCGTTATAATCTCCAGGACAAGACCAAGGTCAAATTCTACCAGAATCCAACCCCGATCTTTGCAAAGCATAACCTCATCAACCAAATCGACGGCATCTTCAATCGCAAAGTGCCGCTGCCCAGCGGAGGCTATATCTGCATTGACGAGACGGAAGCGATGATCGCCATTGACGTCAACACCGGCAAAAGCCACAGCGGCAAAGACCAGCCTGAGACTATCCTGGCGACCAACCTCGAAGCCGTCCGCGAAATCGCCCGGCAATTGCGCTTGCGCAACATCGGCGGGCTGGTCGTCCTCGACTTGATTGATATGCGCTCGAAAAAAGACCAGCAAACCGTTTTCAACACCTTCAAAGACCTGCTTGAAGAAGACCGCGCCCGCACCAAAATCTACCCGATCTCGCCCCTGGGTCTGCTCGAAATGACACGCCAACGCGAAAACGAAAGCGTGGAAAGCACCATATTTGACAACTGCCCGTACTGCAAGGGCCGCGGCCTGGTCAAAACCACAACCAGCATGAGCGTCGAAATCCAGCGGCGCCTGAACGAAGTGCTTGGTCGACGCAAACACGGCCAAAAAATCAACGTGCTCGCCCACCCAAAAATCGTCGAACGCCTGAAAAACGAAGACCGCAAGCTGTTCGCAGCCATTGAAAGCGACTACAAAGCCACCTTCACTTACCAGCCGGAGCCGTCCTTCCACCTCGAAGACTTCAAATTGCAGGACGCGCAGACCGGACAGGATATCTGACCGCTTCCGCCAGCCGCCTCCCCCCCATAACCCGAAGACAGATTACTGATCATGGCCCCGCCCTTTGTCCATCTCCACGTCCATACTGACTTCAGCCTCCTTGACGGCACCGCCAAATGCGCCGACCTCGCCAAGGCCGCCAAGGAATTCGGCATGCCTGCCGTCGCCTGCACTGATCATGGCAATATGTGCGCTGCCATGGAATTCATCAAGGCGATGAAAGCCGAAGGCGTCAAGCCTATCATCGGATGCGAATTCTATGTCGCGCCGACCAGCCGCTTCAAGCAGGACAACAACGAACAGCACTACTCCGGCTTCCACCTGGTCTGCCTGGCTGAAACCTACGAGGGATATGTCAACCTCTGCCACCTGAATGAAGAAGCATGGCTACGAGGATTCTACTACAAACCGCGCATCGACAAGGAAATCCTCAAAGAACGCGCCAAAGGCATCATCGCCCTCAGCGCCTGCCTCGGCGGAGAAATCGCCGCCAAATTCCTGATCGGCGCAGACGCGGCTGCAGAAAAGGCCCTGGACGACTACCTCGAAATCTTCGGGCCAGACCACTTCTTCATCGAACTGCAAAACCATGGCCTGCCCGAAGATGAAAAGGTCAACCAAAAACTGGTCGAGCTTGCCCGGCGCCGCAACGTCGGCCTCGTCGCCACGAATGACTCCCACTACTTGAAAAAAGAGCACGCTGAAGCCCACGACCTCTTTCTCTGCATCGGCACCCAGACCACCATCCACGACGCCGGCCGCTTCCGCTTCCCGGGAGGGCCGGAATACTACTTCAAAAGCCCTGAAGAAATGGCCAGCCTCTTCCCTGACCAGCCCGACGCCCTGGCCAATACCGTCGCCATCGCGGAACGCTGCAACGTCCACCTGCCGACCGTCAGCGAAGACAAGGTCAACCACTACCCAGAATTCCCCGTGCCGGAAGACTTTTCCGGCAGCCGCGAAGAGTACCTCTACTCCATCTGCGCCAAAGGCATGAAAGAGCGCTACGGCTTCGATGTCCAGGCTCCTGACCTCACCGACGACCAGGCCGCCAAAGTGCAGCGCATGGAGTACGAACTCGGCATCATCCGCCAAACCGGCTTCACCAGCTACTTCCTCGTGGTCTGGGACTTCCTCGACTACGCCAGGCGCAACGGCATCCCCATCGGCCCGGGACGCGGCAGCGGCGCCGGCAGCCTGGTGGCTTACCTCACCCGCATCACCGACATTGACCCGCTCCGCTATAACCTGCTCTTCGAACGCTTCCTCAATCCTGACCGCGTCAGCCCGCCTGACTTTGATATCGACCTGTGCGAACGCCGCCGCGTTGAGGTGATCGAATACGTCCGCCAACGCTATGGCGCCCCCAACGTCGTCCAAATCGGCACCTTTGGCACCCTCAAAGCCAAGGCCGTCATCAAAGACGTCGCCCGCGCCCTTGGACGCACTTTCGAGGAAGGCAACCGCCTGTCCAAACTCATCCCGGCTGACCCGAAAATGACCCTGGCCAAGGCCCTGGAGGGAAGCGCGGAATTGAAGGAATTGCTCGGTCGCGAAGCCTGGGTACAGGAAATCTGGCGCTTCGCCACTGTGCTTGAAGGCCTCAACCGCAACTTGAGCATACACGCCGCCGGCGTCATTATCGGCGATATGCCGGTCGCAAACGTCTGCCCTATCGCCAAAGGCGCCAATGACGAGCCCATCACCCAATTCCCTGCCGGGCCATGCGAAGAACTCGGGCTGCTCAAAATGGACTTCCTCGGACTCCGCAACCTGACCATCATCCAGGACGCCATTGACCTGATCCGCAAAAACCGCGGCATTGACATGACCTCCGACGCCACCCCCGAAGGCGATCCGGCTGCCTACGACCTGCTCAACAAGGGCAACACCATCGGCGTGTTCCAACTCGAATCCGGCGGAATGCAAGACCTCTGCCGACGCTTCGGCGTCAGCCGCCTCGAAGACATCATCGCCCTCATCGCCCTCTATCGCCCCGGGCCGATGAACTTCCTTGACGAATTCATCAACCGCAAGATGGGACGCATCAAGGTGACCTATGACGTGCCTGAAATGGAGCCGATCCTGCGCGAAACCTACGGTATCATGCTCTACCAGGAACAGGTGATGCAGGTCGTCCAGGCAGTCGGTGGATTCTCCCTCGGACAAGCCGATATCATGCGCCGCGCCATGGGCAAGAAAAAACCAGCGGAAATGGCCAAGATGTTCGTCGACTTCCAGGAAGGCTGCCGCAAACGCGGCCTTGACGACGAAACCATCAAGAGCATCTGGGACAAAATCGAGCTCTTTGCTGGCTACGGCTTCAACAAATCCCACAGCGCGGCCTACGGCATGCTTTCCTACCGGACTGCCTACCTGAAGGCGAACTTCCCCACCGAATTCATGGCCGCTGTCCTCACCAGCGAACTGGGCAATGCCGAAAAAATGACCTTCTTCCTCCGCGAATGTCGCGCTATGGGCATCACCATCCTGCCGCCGGACGTGAATATCTGCGACGCCTGCTTCTCGGTGGATGGCAGCAACATCCGCTTCGGTCTGGCCGCCATCAAGGGCGTTGGCGCGGCCGCCGTCTCCGGCATTATCAAGGCCCGCGAAGAAGATGGACCTTTCCGCGATCTGCTTGACTTCTGCGAACGCGTCGAAGGCAATTCCAAGCGACTGATGGAAAACCTGATCAAGGCCGGCGCCATGGACTGCTTCAACGCCCACCGCTCACAGCTGCTGGCTATCTGCGAAGACGCTATGAATCGAGCCCAGGAAGCCCGCAAAGACCGCGAAACCGGCCAAGGCTCACTCTTTGACCTGCTCCTGCCCGAAGACAAAAAGGATACCGAACTGACGCTCCCCGACCTCCCGGAATGGCCTTTAAGCGAACTGCTCGCCTTCGAAAAAGAGCTGCTCGGATTCTATGTGACCGGACACCCAATCGAAGAATACCTGGAGACAATCGCCGCCTACCAGACTGACGATATCGCCGACCTGCCCCGGCTGGCCCCCGGAACCATGGTGCGAGTCGGCGCCTACATCAATGGCGTCGACCCTAAAGTCACCAAGAAGGACGGCAAAGCCTGGGTCATCCTTAACCTGGAAGGACGGGACGGGAGCATCGAATGCCTGGTCTTCCCTAAGGAATACGACGATATCCGCAGCAAGAACCCGGCCGCCTTCACCAACAACAAGGTGGTCTTCGTGGAAGGAGAATTGAACCAGCGCGACCAGGACGAGGCCATGCGTCTGCAAGCACGCGCCATCCTCACACCTGAGCAGGTCGCCGAAACTCTCACCCGCGAAGTCCATATCAGGCTCTATGAAAGCGACCTCACGCCCGCTGGCCTGACCGCCATCCATGACGCTTGCTGCCAGCACCGCGGCGCTGTCCCATTGTCGCTCGGACTGGTCGCTGCCAATGGCGACCTGGTGTTCTCCCGATGCGAAAACATGGGCGTCAACTACTCGGTCGATTTCCACCAACAAATCGCGCCCTATTGCCGGCCTGACGCTATCATCGTCAAAGGCGACCGCACCCGTCCGCAGGCGAATCGCCGCGGGGCTTGGCGGCGAGGCAACGATGACTGACCGCGGCCTCTCTGCCTGGCTGCAACCGCTGTCCCTCCCGGACGGTCAGGCCCTGCCTACGCGGCTGCTGCCCGGCCCCATGGAAGGCATCAGCGAAGGCTCTTTTCTGGATGTGATGACCAACCGCGGCATGGTCACCGCCTGGCATACGCCCTTTCTGCGCATTTCGACTGGCGTCCCCCGCCGCTCCCGCTTGGCAGCGTGGCTCAACCCCTACTTGGCGACCGGCAAGCCCGTAATCGCCCAAATCATGGGCGTAGACAGCGCCCGCCTGGCTGCAGCTGCCCGCCGCCTGTACGATATCGGCGCCTGCGTCATCGACCTGAACTGCGCCTGCCCCAGCCCGACCGTCATCGGCAGCCAAGCGGGTGGTTATCGCCTCCGCGACCCCGACTGGATCGATAGGACGCTCAGCGCCATGCGCCAGGCTTGCGGCAGCGCCGCCATCAGCGTCAAAATCCGCTGCGGCTTTGAATCGCCGGACGAATTGCCCGGCATCGCCGCTGCCCTGCGACGCGCCGCCCCTGACCTGGTCTTCTGCCACTTCCGCACCGTCCGCGAAATGTACCAACCGATTGCTGACGGCCTGGAACGCTTGCGCCGCCTCCGCGACCTGCTCCCAGACACGCCCCTGTTCGGCGCTGGCGACCTCTGCACCGTTGAAGACGCCCTCCGCATGGGCGAAATAGCCCAGGTTGACGGTATCACCCCGGCCCGCGGCCTCATCCGCAATCCCGGCCTGCTGCGCGAAATCGCCGCTGCTCTCGGCGGCCCGGCCTTCACCCCCATGACCAAGGAAGACAAAATCAGCTTCCTGCATGACTTAAGCGAACAATCCGGCCTGCCAGTCAAAAAACGCGGCTTTGTCATCCACGTCGCCCGCGCTATGGGCATTGATTTCACCCTGCCCGGCTGCCGAGACGAGGCAGAATAGCATTTCCCCTCACTTCCCCAAAAATCAATGCCTTTATTTACGTTCGGGGGGAGAAAAACAGCCGCGGCATGGTAAATTCAATGAAGTAAGAAATCTTGCTTATTTCCCTTTGCCCTCATCTCGCGCTGTCGGCGCTCCATCAGCGGAAAGGAGTCACCTTATGACCAATCCTACGGGAAGTTCCACGCCGAAAAAATCGCCCATGACACCGGCTATCCGCCTCTTGAAAGCTCAGAAGGCGCCCTATCGCGAGTTGTTTTACGACTATGTCGAAAAAGGCGGTACCAGCCGTCTCGCCTCTGTCCTCGGCATTGATGAGCACAAGATCGTCAAGACGCTGATCATGGAAACCGACGCCAAGAAAGCGCTCATCATTCTCATGCACGGCGACCGCAGCGTATCCGTCAAGAATCTCGCCCGTTTCCTTGGCGTCAAGTCGGTTGCGCCATGTACCCCGGAGCAGGCTGAACACAATTCCGGCTACCGTGTTGGCGGCACCTCGCCATTTGGCACGCGCCGGGTCATGCCAATCTTCGTCGAAAAAACCATTTTGGAACTCGACCGCATCTACATCAACGGCGGCCATCGCGGCTTTATCCTCGAAATGGCGCCCGCAGACCTGGTTCGCATCCTCAAGCCAACACCCGTTGAAGTAGCCATCGAAAAACTCGACTAAAATCCATAGCCGCCGCAGCCGCGAGCCAGGCACAGCGTTTGCTGCGCTTAGGGGCGAGGGGCGAGGGGCGAGAGTGAGTTTGAACTACGCTGTCCGCCATGCCCACCAAATCCACAACCATTTGCGCCGTAGGCGCTTAACCATGCTTAACTCCAGACTTTAGTCTGGGGGAAGGCATCCCCCAAAAACAGGTGCCCCGTGGGGGCACTACAGGAGACTGACCGATTGCCGAAAATCAACGCATTTCCCAGGAAATTTTCACTGCTGCCGCTTGCTTAATTGCAATTGCCGACTATCTTAAAGGGCATTCTGTCAAAAAGGACAAAGTCAGTTCCGGCATAGCTCAGCGGTAGAGTAGGTGGCTGTTAACCACTTGGTCGCTGGTTCGAATCCAGCTGCCGGAGCCATTCAACTTCAGGCCCCGTGAAAAACGGGGCCTTTTTGTTTTAGTGGCCAGCCACGGTGGGACGCCACGACCGCTCCAACCCCGGTTTATTGAACAAGCCCGTGGGATGCCTGATGCGTAGAAGTAAGAAAATTACCTACCCCGCCATTGACAAACCGAGACCACTTATTATTATATGGATATGGAACGTCAACATGGAGTCACTGGCATGCAAACCGAAAAAATCATTGACCTGGCGCGGCGACGTGGTGTCATCCGCGCTGCCGACGTGGAGGAGACCGGCGCCAGTCGCACACTGCTCCCTTACCTTGCAGACAAGGGCGTGTTGCGGCGCATCAGCCGGGGCGCCTATGTGCTGGCCGACTATCAGCCGGAGCATGAGACTCTTCTCGCGGCTGCTGCAACCGTGCCGCATGGCGTCATTTGCCTGCTCTCCGCCCTTCAATTCCATGAAATCACCACCCAGATGCCCATGGAGACCTGGATCGCGATCAGGCGTGGCACGCGCATGCCGACCAGCAAAGGCATCAACCTCCAGGTGGTGAAGTTGACCGAACCTGCCTTTTCCGAAGGAATCGAAGAGCATGACGCCGATGGAATCCGCATTCGCGTCTATTCGCCCGCCAAGACGGTTGTTGACAGCTTCAAGTTCCGCAACCACATCGGGCTGGACGTTGCTCGCGAGGCGCTGCGCGACGCCTTGGCGCAGAAGAAGGCCACCCGCGATGAAATCTGGCGACTCGCCAAGTCCTGCCGGATGTCGCGCGTCATGCGCCCCTATCTGGAGATGGTCTAATGAGCAAGGAAGACACCTGCAGGTCAGTGCACCAACG
>JAAZKI010000461.1 GCA_012799905.1 Lentisphaerota bacterium
AATCGTCCGGAACGCGAGCGTGTCCGGCCGTGGGGGCAGGGGGCCGTACATGGCGTCAGCGATCATGCCCAAGCGCCGCGGTCGTTCGTGGCGGCAGTAATCGACTGCATTGACGATGTCAATGCCGTGCTTGTTCTTGAGCAGGGGAGGTATCTCATACGGCGGCACTTTGTCTTCGACCAGGTTCATGCGGCTGCTCTTGGCCTTGGTTTCTGCCGCCGTGGCTTGCACTCCATATCGTCTTGCCATGCTGAACTCCTCCTGCGGTTATGATGAAGGTCAGTTTTTGTATTGTAAAAACGCTGACCAAGGCTCTTACTATAACTGCTGTTGTTCGGCTTTTCCTGGCCGCCGGCAAAAGTTTGTGTTAATGTGCAACGTGTGACAATGAGTGCTTGCAGGCCAGACGGTCGCCCGTGTCTTCACTCCACTTGTCCACTAACGTCCACTTCCGTCCACGTCCACTCACCACTAATGTCCACTAACGTCCACAGTCCATCGTCTACTAACGTCCACTGAAGTCTACTGGCGTCCATTGTCCATTGTCTACTAAAGCGTCTTACCCGGGATATCCATCAGCCGCTTAGATAATTCGTCAACATGAAAATTTGTGTTATATTATAGTTTTCTTTTTTGCGCCTAAAAATGAGGCTGGAAATCGCTTAAGGAATCACCGTAAACGGGAAGAACAGCCGCGCCAGTCGCACCGGTTGCCCTTCCCGTTTTTCATCTGGCGCATCAGCGCCGTCATCTTCGACCAGAAAGGTTTTGACTATCATGCGTTTTCAATTGCTGACCGCATTTCTGCTGACGGCGCTTACTTGGCACGCTGTCGCAGAGTCGTTCTCCTTCACGGTGCTCGGTAAAAACGGCACGCCGGTTGTTGGCGTCAAGGCTGCTGGCAATGATGCGGCCTTGGCACAAGCTCAGCGCGACTTTGCCGCCATGGTGCGGGCAGCAACCAAAATCGAAGATTACCGAGGCGGCCGCGGCTGGTTTTCACTGACCTTGGCCATTGTCGGTGAAGACAACACCGGCGAGGCCGAAGCCGCTATGGCCGCCCATCAGCTCAACCGCGACATCCTCGGCGACGAGGGATTCCTCCTGCACGGCCAGACCAACAGGAAGTTCATCCTGTGCGCGTACTCTGGTCGCGGCATACTTAATGGCGTCTATAAAATTCTGGAAAAGACACTTGGCGTAGTTCCGCCGCGTCCGCAGGCCGGGCTGGATTATCCGGAGCGCATCACTTCCTCGGCATCGATTACGACGCCTTATTGGGAAAAACCCGCCTTTGACTTGCGCGGCCTGTCGCTGTCCTCCTCCCTGGGCTGGCCCAGGCCGGCCATGAACGACTGGATGAGCCGCAACCTGATGAATTTCCCCGGCTCATCGCCCCAGACTTTCGCCGGACTATATCCGTCCTTTTCGCAATATGGCTTCCGCCAGATCATGGGCGGGCATACTTTCCATTTCTGGGTGCCCTTTAAGGAATTCGGCGAAACTCACCCGGAATACTGGCCGCTAATCAATGGCGAACGCACCAAAAAATGGTACCAGGGCGGCCAGCTGGCCCTGGGCAATCCGGAAGTGATCGACCTGGTGGTGCAACGAATGCTCGCATACGTTGACAAATACCCGACTATGGAAGCGCTGTCTTTCGGCTATAACGACAACAGCAAGGACGGCTTTGGCTGGGGCGAAGACCCGCTCTGCCTCGCTTTGGATTCACCTAACGACCTGCCTAAGCCAGGCTCTAAACGGCCGCGGACGTGGTCAACGCGCTATATCAAAGCCTCCAACCAGATCATCGCCCGCATCAATCAGAAATATCCCAAGATGAAGATGCATGTCTATGCCTATCATTGGGAAATGATGCAACCGCCAGACTGCGAAGTGCACCCGAACCTGATCGTCGAATTCGCCCCGCTCTACAAATGCTGCGTCCATGCCATCAATGACCCGAATTGCCCACGTAACGATATGCTCGCTGAATGGCTGACTAAATGGACGGAAAAGACGCCGAACGTGTACATGCGTGACTACTATTTCGCCTCGCCGTACGTGCCGCTGGTCACGCTGGACAGTTTGCAGAAGGATTTGCAATTCTTCCGCGAACGTAAGATGCTCGGCGTTCGGCCGGAAATCATCCCGGATGCGCCGGACGCCCAGAACCTCCAGGGGCGTGACTTCGCCACCTGGCTGAGGCCGTCAAACTACTATGAACGCGCCTGGGATGCCTCCGGCTTGCGCTATTTTGCGCTGGCGCGCCTGGCTTGGAACCCGGACGAGCCGTTAGAGGAGATCGTGGGGTTGTTCTGCCGCAGTTACTACGGCGCCAAGGCAGGTTCGCTGATGGCGCAGTATCACTTGGCCTGTGACCGCAACATGACGCTTTCCGGCCATCCCGGCGAGCCGGCTAAGCTGCGGGGTGACGCGGAGCGAACCGACTTTATCAACTATGGCGTGTATTGCTCCTGCTGGAACTGGGCCGTGAATATCCGCGACCACAGTCGCCGCCTTTTCCTGACCGAAGACCGCAAGCAAGTCGGCGCCGCAGCCATGCCTCTCCTGGAGCCGCTTTACCAGGCCCGGCAGGTAGCCTACCAAGACCTCAATCTGCTTGTCCTTGACCGGATCGAAAAAGACCTCGACCTGATGCGCCAGTATCTGCTCTTCCACGGCTATCAGCTCAAAAACGAAAGCAAGACGCCGGAATTCCTGGTGCAGCCCAGCAGCGGCGCCGTTGACTGAGACGGTATGTGGTCCAGGTGGTTTTTTTGTGGACATGGTGGACAGAGTGGACATGGTGGACGGCAATAGCTCGCCCCTCGCCCCTAACGAATTATGAATTATGAATTATGAATTATGAATTATGAATTATGAATTATGAAA
>JAAZKI010000513.1 GCA_012799905.1 Lentisphaerota bacterium
CCTTCGCGGCCATCCAGGAAGGGCCTGCGGCCGGTCAGGATGGCATCCGCCAAGTCATCAATCTGCATGGCGTGGCCATCGCTTGAGATATTCATCGGCGCCCGTCCTCCAGCGGCATTGACCGGGCCGAACAATTCGTTGATAATCGTCTCATCTTCTGGCAGCGGATTAGCGAATTCCCAACGCGTTATCTTATTTTCCTCAAAGGCGACGGTTCCGGCGCTGCCGGAGAATTCGAGCCGGCGCGGGAATCCCGGTGCGCAGGACGTGCTTACTTCGACGGTGCCGAACGACCCGTTGCGGTATTTGATGGCGGCGCAGAGGTTATCTTCCACTTCGATGCTGTGAGTCAGGGTGCCGGAAAACGCAAAGACTTCCTTGGGCGCCCCGTTGATGTAGATAAGCAGGTCGATGGTGTGAATGGCCTGGTTCATCAGCGCCCCGCCGCCATCGAGCTTCCAGGTTCCGCGCCAGGACGAGCCGCTGTAGTAGGCGGTGTCGCGGAACCAGCGCATCTGCGCACTGGCCAACACCATACGACCAAACCGACCGGCCTGCATGGCCTGCTTGACCAGCTGCACCGGCTTGGAGAAACGACTCTGAAACACCGGTGACAGCAGCACGTTGTTGGCATCGCAGGCCGCGATGATCGCGTCAACTTTGTCCAAAGTAATTTCCAGCGGCTTTTCGCACATAATATGCTTGCCAGCCTCAGCCGCCGGGATGGCCACTTCGGCGTGCAGCCCCGAAGGCACCGCAATGGTCACCGCCTGAATCTCGGGATCGGCCAGCAAATCCTCGTATTTCTGGTAGCAGCGCACGCCATATTCCTTTGCCATCCGTTCGGAAGCAGCGGGATTGGCGTCGTAGACTCCGACCAGATAACACTTCGGCGACTTCTGCATGGCCTTCGCGTGAAAGCTGGAAATCATGCCAGCGCCAATAATGCCAAAACCGACTTTTGCACCCATTAAATCACCTCATCTTTCGTTACAATACATGTTTTTTAATCTTAACTTAATAGCAGCTGCGTTTCAGACTGGAAGGTGTGGGGACGGGCTAAGGACTCGCAAGCAGCTTCTGCTGATGCCGCAGCCATGCTTCAGACTCTTCCTCCGATGCAAGGCGTGATTTTTTCCACCGGAATCGGCAGCGTCTGCCTCAATTCGATGGACTCAATCGCCCGTTGAGCCAGGTAGGTCGAGATAAATCCATCCAGTTCGTCACACGGCGAGGGCTGGTTCAGGAGGATAGCCTGGACAAAGGCGTCGAGCATGTGCTTATGCCCCTTATCGACCAGGAATGGCACGTCTTGCTCAAGCTGTTTCAGTCCCTGGGTGGCAGCTTGCGTGCGCTCTTGGTACTTGCGCAGATAGGCATCAAAGCCTTCGCCCTTGACCTTACCGCTGTAATGCTGCATGGGGAACGTCTCGGCGACAGCGCCCGGGATGCCGTAGTAGTTGTTTTCGACAAAGAACAAACTGCGCATCAACGACGCCTTGGCTGTGACTTCGAACAATTCCTTGGGATAGTCAAACGTCCCAAAACAGGAAAAGGTCAAGGTCATGCTATCGCCGCCGCTGAATTTAAGGTGGATGCCATGCGACAGCCGTGACGACCCCCAGGCCGTGATTTCCACCGGCCGCTGCGGGGCGAAGAACCAGCAAGCCAGGTCAAGCCAATGCACAGACTCGCCGATAATCTCCCCGCCGCCGGTGAGGGGATTGAGATGTCCGAGGCCGTAGGAAGCGCTTTCGTCCTGGATGCGGATGAGCAGATGCGTCTGATCCTCTTCCGGCAGCATGGGGCGCTGCTGCTCCATGTAGCGCCAGGCCGAATGGCGCGGCGCCGCCACCTGGGCCTGCCAGGCTTTCTTCAACGCCTGCAAAGCCGGGGCCATGCGCCGGTTCAGGTCAACGCACAACTTGACCTGATGAGTCCGCACCGCCTGCATAATCCGGTAGGCTTCGTCATCATGCATGGCCATGGGCTTTTCACAGAAAATATGCTTTCCCGCCTGGGCGGCCGCCTCAATAATTGGCAGATGCACCTCGTGCGTGGTTGCAATCTTGATCAAGTCGACTTCCGGGTCTTTGACGATCGCCATGAAATCGTCCGTCACTTCGGGGACGCCAAAGTGCTTGGCTGCGGCCTGAGCCCGGTCAAGCTGCACATCGCAGGCCCATTTCAAACGCAGCTGCGGATGACGGGACAGGTTGGGAAAGTCCTGCGCCCAAGAGAATTTTCCACAGCCGATCTGGGCTGCGACAAGTTGTTTTTTCTTTGTTGCCATAATGGATGTGGCTTTCTGGTGTTACGGCCGCTAAGCATGGCCCGGGCGGGAAAACGGGCAGGGTCGAGAGGAATTCATACAGTATTCGCAAAAATGGCAAATTTCAAATAAAGCAATGGGGAATCGCCCGGGCGGCAGTGGGCGTTCTTTTAGGGGCGAGGGGCGAGGGGCTGAATGCTGAATGTTGAATGTTGAATGCTGAATGCTGAATGTTGAATGCTGAGGCGCATTTCATAATTCATAATTCATAATTCATAATTCGTAAGGGGCGAGAGTGTGCTTGGACTGCGCTTGTCTGCTATGTCCTTAGGGTGGACGGAGAGTCCACAAGCTAATTTATGTGTCACCCTTCCAGGGCGCGTGAGCCGCAGTGTTCGAAACTAAGTCAAGCATTTTAGAAAACGGTGAGGTCAAGAGAAAGGAGGGTCAACGAATACGACCAAATCCTA
>JAAZKI010000294.1 GCA_012799905.1 Lentisphaerota bacterium
GCACCGCCGTAATCCGGCCGCAGGAGGCTCGACGCGCCGCGTCCAGCATAATGAGCAGCTCCATGATGCTCTCATTAGGTGGGCAGCAGGTGGGCTGAACGATAAACACGTCAGCGTCGCGGATTTGCTCAGTGCACTTCACAAACGTCTCGCCGCCGGGAAAATGCCCCAGTTCGACAGCGCCCAAGGGGATGCCGAGTTCCGCGGCAATCGCTTTCGCCAGCTGCGGGTGCGTCGACCCGCTGAATAACTTCAATTCCATAAATAGCTCCATCTGAATCGCTATTGCAGCGGCAAGCGCTGCCGCTGCATGGCATTTGTATCGTAATGGGCCAGCCATTGATAATGGCCGCCCCGACAGCATTTATTTTCAGCGCTAACTGTAGCGCCTTCACAAGGCACCCAGTTTTTGAGGTGCGCCTACGGCGCAAAAAGATGTGGACGGTGTGGACATAGCGGCCCGCGTAGTCCAAACTCACTCTCGCCCCTCGCCCCTCGCCCCTTTCCTGACTCCGCTGTACGCCAGAACCTCGAGTATCAATGACTGACCGATTACTTTGCATTACCGCGATTCCGGGCGCGTTTTCTGTTATTTCGTCACATTAAGACTATATTAAATATAACTCGCTGGGCGGGAAAAACCCAACGCCGCCCGCATCTTCCTGAATTCGTCACGCCTTGCCCTGAAAGAAGATTGCAATGTCAGACAAGATCACCATGACGTCTGCCGGCCTGAAAGTCGGCAATAATCCCGTGATTCCCTATATTGAAGGCGACGGCACCGGCCCCGACATTTGGCGGGCGACGGTGGGCGTCGTGGATGCCGCCGTACGCAAGGCTTATGGCGGAACCCGCGCCATCGCCTGGAAAGAAGTCCTGGCCGGCGAAAAGGCCTTCCAGAAGACCGGCGAATGGCTGCCCGAGGAGACGCTGGCGGCCTTCCAGGAGTACCTGGTCGGCATCAAGGGGCCGTTGACCACGCCGGTTGGCGGCGGCATTCGCAGCCTCAATGTCGCCATCCGCCAAAAGTGCGACTTGTACGTCTGCCTGCGTCCAGTGCGCTGGTTCACCGGCGTGCCTTCGCCTGTGTGCCGCCCGGAACTGGTCGACATGGTGATTTTCCGCGAAAACACGGAAGACATCTACGCCGGCATCGAATTCGCCGCTGACAGCCCGGAAGCAAAAAAATTGACTGCCTTTCTCCGCGAGACTTTCCCGCAACAGCACGCAAAAATCCGCTTTCCGGAGAATTGCGGCCTGGGACTCAAGCCGGTGTCGCGGGACGGAACCTGGCGGCTGGTGAAAGCCGCCATCGACTACGCAATCGTCAATGACCGCGATGCGGTCACCCTCGTCCACAAGGGCAACATCATGAAATTCACCGAAGGCGCTTTCCGGGACTGGGGCTATGAATGCGCCCGAGTCGACTATGGCGCGCAGCCGCTGGACGGCGGCCCCTGGCACACCTTGACCAATCCACGCAATGGCAAAAACATCGTCATCAAGGATGTCATCGCCGACGCGTTCTTGCAGCAGATTCTGACCCGGCCGGCCGAATACAGCGTCATCGCCACGCTCAACCTGAACGGCGACTATATCTCGGACGCGCTGGCCGCCTGCGTCGGCGGCATCGGCATCGCCCCGGGGGGCAATATCAACTACCAGAGCGGCGTCGCCGTCTTCGAGGCCACCCATGGCACCGCGCCCAAATACGCCGGCAAAGACATGGTCAACCCTGGCAGCCTCATCCTCTCCGCAGAAATGATGCTCCGCTATATGGGCTGGAGCGAAGCCGCTGACGCCATCATTCGCGGCTTGGAACGAACCATCGCCAATCGAACCGTGACCTACGATTTCGAACGCCTGATGCCAAATGCAGTCAAGGTCGCCTGCTCAGAATTCGGCAGACTGATCGCGGAAAATATGTAACCCGCCACGACGACGCCGAGCCCGGCTTGACCAGGCCCGGCGACCAGGACGTTGAAAGATGGATAAGCCGCAAAACTACTGGAATGAATTCGACTGGGAGCGGTTCTTCCGACGCAAGGAGAAATTTATCCTCGCCTATGTCGAACTCCTGGAGCGCCTGGCGGAGCTTCCAGAAGGCGAGGAGTTGATTATGAACGAACTCATCCGCCGCTTCGGCGCCGCCGAAGTCGAGGAAATGTACGCATACGACGATGACGACGACGTGTTTGCGGATGAAAATGAAGATGTCATGGACGATCCTGACGACGAGCCGATGGAGCCGCCAATGACATTTCCCCCGGAGGACAGTGAAGACTGGCGGGGGAAGGACAATGACATCGACAGCAAATTCAACGAGGAAATGCGCCGCCTGCGGCGGATGGAAGAGCAATTCCGCAATATCATGATCACCCTGGAGCAGACGATCCAGGGCTGGTGCAACCTGATGTCATCAGTGTTGCCGACAGATAAGCGCACCCAAGGCCTGAAAGTCCTGTTCTCCCTGTCCCGGGTCTCCATGAATCTGCTCAGCTGCGCCAGTGAAATGGCCGCTGGCCGGCCGGCAGCGGTCATCGCCCTGTGCAAACGCGTCCTGACTGACCTCAATGACGCTGTCGGCCAAGTGACGGAACTGCGCCAATATTGCCCGCCCTTGCAAGAAGTCCTCACCACTATCCAAGAACGCCTCGTTATCGTCGCCGACGAGGTCGCCGACTTTCTCTGCGCCTGCCGCGAACTGCCCGGCGAAATTGACGATGACATTCCCTTCTGAACCATTCCGGATCATCTGCTGACATGACCGACGCCACTCCTGCAATCAAGCCTGGCGCAGCGACGGTGAAGCTGGACTATGACGACGCCAGCCAGGCTGGCGTGCTGCATCTCTGCGGCGACTGGCGCCGGAAGTCACGCCGGCCCGAGCCCGGCTCGCCAGCGCTCCCCCCGGCCATGAGCAGCCTCTGCTTCGACTGCACTGACCTGACCGGTTGGGACAGCACCCTGCTCATCTATCTCCACGACTTGCGCCGCGATTGTAACAACCGCAGCCTGGCTGTCGCCTGGGACACCCTGCCTGCCGGCGCCAACCGGCTGTTGAAACTGGCCAGCGAAAGCCCCGCCATCCCGGCCACGCCGACACCGACCTGGTCATGGCTGAGCAAACTCGGAAACCACAGTATCAAAGCCTGGGATGGCGCCGTCAACGTCCTGGCCTTTGTCGGCGAACTCGTCCTCGCCTGCCTGAAATTCTGTTTTGGCCGCGCCCGCATGCGCTGGTCTGACCTGGCTCTGGAAATGGTCAAGGCCGGGCCCCAGGCCCTTGCCATTGTCTCCCTGATTGGCTTCCTCATCGGGCTGATCCTCGCTTTCATCGGCGCCATCCCCCTGAAATGGTTCGGCGCCGAAATCTATATCGCCAGCCTGATCGGCATCGGCATCCTGCGCCTGATGGGCGCGGTCATGACCGGCGTGGTCATGGCCGGCCGAACCGGCGCCGCCTATGCCGCTGAACTGGGCTCCATGCAAGTCAATGAGGAAATCGACGCCCTCGAATCCATGGGCATCCCACCCATGGAATTCCTGGTTCTGCCCAGATTTCTGGCGTTGACCGCCATGCTGCCGCTGCTCGGGTTGTTCGGAGACCTGGTCGGCATCCTCGGCGGCATGGTGGTCGGCGTGTACTATCTTGACTTGACCTACACGCAATTCTGGCAGCAGCTGATGCAAACCACCAGGCTGTCCGACCTGTTTGTCGGCCTCTTCACCTGCTGGGTTTTCGGCATGCTGATTGCCATCTGCGGCTGCCTGCGTGGCCTCCAATGCGGCCGCAGTTCCGAAGCTGTTGGCCAGGCCACCACCTCGGCCGTCGTCAGCAGCATTGTCTGCATGGTCATTGCCACTGCGGCAATCACAGTGGTGACCGTAGCCCTGAAAATATAACTCCAGCCCTTTCCGGCAGTCCCGAGCGGCCATGCGTTTTCCACAACCTCCATTTCCGGCAGTCCCTCTCTTAGCATGACTCTTCCTCCTCCCATCGCCGTCCGCGGCCTGACCATGGCCTATGGCAGCCGCGTCATCCAACGCGACCTGACCTTCACGGTGCGCCGCGGCGAGATTTTCATTGTCATGGGCGGCAGCGGCTGCGGCAAAAGCACCTTGCTCCGGCACCTGATTGGCCTCCAAGCCCCAGCCGCCGGCACCATCCTGCGGGATGGCGAGGACTTCTGGGCCCTTTCCGATGCCGACCGCGACCGCATCAAGCGCAATTCCGGCATCCTCTATCAGACCGGCGCACTGTGGAGCTCCATGACCCTGGCCGAAAACATCGCGCTGCCGCTGCACCAATTCACCCGCCTAAAGTCAAAGGAAATCCGCGAGCTCTGCTCCTTTAAGCTGGCCCTCGTCGGCCTGGCAGGCTGCGAACACTTCTACCCGTCTGAAATCAGCGGCGGCATGCGCAAGCGCGCCGCCTTAGCCAGAGCCTTAGCCCTGGACCCGGAAATACTGTTCTTTGATGAACCCAGCGCCGGCCTGGACCCAATCAGCTCACGACGCTTGGACGACCTGATCATCGAATTGCGCGAAAGCCTGTCCGCCACCATCGTCGTCGTCACCCATGAATTGGCCAGCATCTTCGCTATCGGCACTGACGCGATTTTTCTTGACAGCGAATCCAAGACCATCATCGCCCAAGGCAACCCCAAAGACCTTCTCAACCAAGCCGCTCCGCCGCGCGTCCGGCAATTTTTGACCCGCGGCGGCAGCGCCCCCTGAATGAGGCGACCATGCTCAAAAAACATCACCCTGCCCTGATTGGCGGCTTTGTTCTGGGAGGAATCTTCCTCCTCTTCGTGTTCCTGCTCATCCTTGGCGGCCAGGGCATGTTCACGTCCAAAGTCACCTATTATCTGTATTTTGACAAATCCGTCAAGGGCTTGAACAAGGGCGCTGCTGTCATGCTCCGCGGCGTCCGCGTCGGCCAAGTCTCTGATATCCGACTGGCTCCGCGGGACAGTGACAATGACGAAAGCGCTATTTCCTGGCCCATTCAAGTCGCCGTGGACATCATCCCCTCTGCAATCGTCATCACCCATAATGGCGACGACGGCCCGGCCAGCTCCGCCGTCGCCGAGCTGCACCGAAAATCCCTGCAACACCTGAAAAGCCGCCAGCGCCTGGAGTCCTGGATCAACCACATGGTCATCAAAGAAGGACTGCGAGCACAACTTCAGTCCATCAGCCTCGTGACTGGACAACTCTACATCGAACTGAATTTCTTTGACGATAACTTGGCATCGGCCAGCCTGGAGCATGGTCTTGAGCGCCACATTATTCCGACGCGGATATCGACGTTCGAACGCCTGTTCCTGTCTTTGAGCAAAAAGGAATTCGGCGATCAGATTGACGCGCTCCACCTGGCCACGGCGTCGCTCAGCGAATTCATCAAGAGCGGCCGGGCCGACCAGCTGCTGGCCAATGTCTACACAATTTCCAATAACTTGAAAACCCTCAGCGGCAACCTGAACACATCAATGCCGCTGATTACGGGGCAGGCCTACGACGCCATAACGAAAATCAACAGGGTGACAACGCATCTGGACGAATGCACCCCGGAAGTCCTGGAAGCGGCGCAGGAAAGCCTCCGCACCTGGAATGAAAATGTCACGACCCTGGCTCAAAAACTCGGAGAGACAATGGCCAACATGAATCAGCTGTTCGCCAAGCTGGAGCGGGCCAGCAACTTAGACGAAGGCCCCAGCGCCGAGCTCTTGCAAGAGCTGCGCGTCACCCTTGGCGCCGCCCAGAAAGCCCTGGCTGACTTTTCTGCGCTCACCGTCCAGGCCAAAGGCAGTTTTGACCAAAATTCCCCCATGCGCCAAAACATGCAACGCGCCCTGGCGGAAATTGAAGACGCGGCTCAATCATTCCGCGCCCTCGCCGAACTATTGCAACGCAAGCCCGAAGCCCTGCTCCGCGGGAAATAAAACCAAAACGCGCCAAAAACGCGAATAGCACAGGGTGGACTATCCGTCCACAACCTATTTTTTTAACCACGAAAAACACGAAAGGACACGAAATTTTTGTTTTTTGGGTTGCTGTAACCCCTGAATACACGGAATACTTAGGGTGGACTCTCCGTCCACAGCCTAACTTATGTGCCACCCTTGCAGGGCGCGTGAGCCGCAGTGTTCGAAACTAAGTCAAGCATTTTAGAAAACGGTGAGGTCAAGAGAAAGGAGGGTCAACGAATACGACCAAATCCTA
>JAAZKI010000509.1 GCA_012799905.1 Lentisphaerota bacterium
AAGAAGTTCGTGGAGCGAATTCAAGGCGTTATATCACATCGTGAAACAATGGATTACGCCAGTGATTAGGCTGGCTGATCTCAAGGCGAACTGGAATACGTTCAGAAGGATGCTCCGGCAGCTGCCGCGAAAAAGACTCATGCAAATGGAAGCATTTTTTGCCATGGGAGAATTCTTCGCCAAGGAAACAAGTTAGCGCCTATGGGGTGAAGTCCCCCCAAGCCTGAGCCTCGTAGAGGCGGCACAAAAGCGTTGACTTAAAGAAAATCCCCCCCCTAAAAAACAAGAAATTGGCTGATAGTGTATGGAAAGCATGATGTTTGCGCACAATCAAAATCATGCTCAAGCACAAAATCACTATGATTCTTTCGAAAACAGCTTGAAAAAAGGCGTTTTGTGGCCTATTTTTCCTGCGGGTTCAGAAAATCAAGCCCCCCCCACCCTAAGGGGGCCTCCATCCTATGGTCGCGCGCGAGGAAGCCATGGTCGGCGAAGAGAATTCATGGTCGGCTGCGGGAATGAACTTGGCGAAAGCTGTTTGCGCCGTGCTTGAGGCGACATCAAGGCCATGAAGCCCACCATTTGCGCCGTTCTTCTTGCGGTCAACGGCTTTCCCGTCTTCCAGCCAGTCTCACGCCTTGGGTTTCATTAGGAGGCTTTTCAGACGGATTCCAATAAATTGTTTTGGCCGTCCGTTTTCATGCACATATCGTAATAAGGTCTGACGACGCGGCAGCGCTGGCCTTCAATCTTGCAGAATCTCGGACCAGGAAAATTTGACTTATGACTGACCATATCCATAATTCACCGTCCAATCCCGCAGCCGAAGAATGGACATCTCAACCGGCCTTGTTAGTGCGGCAGCCAGAACCTGCCAGCCCGGAACCTCAAGACAAGGACATTCGGCCGGACACCGGCGATGACGGCGACGATGCGGAGACCACGGCATCGTCAACTGCGCCCCGCTGGCTGATTTGGCTTTGCGGTCTCGCTCTGTTGTTGATGGCCAACCAGATTAAACTGCCGGTGGCGGGCGGGCGCCTCGGGGTCGCTGACCTTGGCTTTGCTGCTGCCTTGCTCGGACTCCTATTTCATCAGTGGCGCAATCGGCAACGGGTGTTTTTCCCCATGCTGGCTCTTATTGCGCTGGCCGCCATTGCCCTGGCTAACTTGGTGTCGCGCTCTGGGCTGGGCGGTGCGATGGAAATGGCGCAGTTGGTGCAGCAGTTTTTCTGCGGCTTGCTGATCATGAGTTTTCTGGTCGAGAGCGCCCCGCGCCTGGCGGCGGCCACAGTGACGGTTGGCTTGGCTATCAATCTCGGGCTGGCCTTCTGGCAGGCCAAACAGTACGGCTTCGGCATGGTTTTGCCGCCAGCAGACGTGCTGAAGGTCTCGTGGGGTTTTGGCGAAGCTTACACCGGGCTGTTCCGGAGCCGGATGGCGTTGAGTTTCTTCCTGGCGGCGGCCCTGGCCTGGGTGCAGCCGCAGTGGTTCGGCCGCAAGCCTGGTTTTTTCCGCTGTTTGGCGGTTTTGCTGGGCACCGTGGTGGTCCTGGTTGGCATCGCACATGGCCAGATGCTGTTTTTGGCTGTGATGGCTCTGCTGGCTGGCGCGGTCTTGCATTCACGCCGCGCCTTGGCCGTTAATTTGATCGCCCTGGCGATCCTGTTTGGAGTCGGAACTCATGTTCTGCCGGAAAAGCATCGTCAGGTCGTGCAGGAGACATTCTCCCCTTTGAAGACCGGCGATTATCCCGGGGAGTTGAAAACCAATCACCTGGACTTCGTGGCTGCGCTGCGCATGGCTGGACGGGTGCCGTGGGCGGGAGTAGGCTCCGGCCGTTACCAGGAGTGCGTCGGCCGCTGCTATGATGATCTGCCAAACCCGATTTTTAACGACATTGACACCGATACCCAGGCAGGCTGGGGCATCCTGGCCGGCACGGTCGGCATCCCGGCTGCATTCCTGTTTTTCCTGCTTCTGGCGACCGCTGCCGGAGACGGACTCCGGCGCTATTACAAGTCAAAGCAAGGCAACGTGCAGACCTTGGGCGGCGCGCTGTCCCTGATGGTATTTATGGTCGGCATGACCGTCAGCGATCCGTTGACGCGCGGCCTTGGCTGGTTTGTCGCCCTGGCGCTGGCCTCGGCCTCGCTGCCGAACCGCTGGGAGGATTTGCGTCGGGCAACGCTGCTTAGTTGGAAATCGGTGCTGGTCAGCGGTGCGGCTCTGGGGCTGATACTGGCGGTAGTGGCGGTCGTCAAGCCGGTGGAAGACCCCCTGGCAGGCGCCCGGAAAGACCGCATGGCCTCCTCGACCCGGCGGCCTCGGAGCGAAGTTGACACTGCCGCCGTAACGCCTAGCACAGTGGTCGCTGCTGCCGACTTCTTCAAGGTCATTGACGCCGGCGATGTGAAGACGATGACGCCGCCCTTTGAAAAAGTGTCTGACTCGCAGGCTGCGAAGCAGACAGCCCTGCGGATTCTTGACGGCAAGGGTGTTCCGCCGCCGGACAAGGAGCCGTCCATGGAATACGGCGGCGCAGTTTTCGAGTTTGAGACGCCGTCTGACCTGGAATGCAAAATCTGGCTTCGGGTTTGGTGGGATGGCTCCTGCGGCAACACTATCAATGTGAAAGTCGATGACGAGCCGCGTTCGGTGACAGTGGGCAATGATGGCACCTACCACACTTGGCATTGGCTGGAATCCCCGAAGACGTACAAACTCACGGCTGGCAAGCACACGATTACTTTGCTGAACCGCGAAGACGGCATCATGTTCGACCAGATGCTCATTACTAATGACATGGCTTACTTCCCCCAGGGGATTGAGGAGGAATGATGCGCCTGCATCCGTTGCTTTGGCTGTTTTTGACCGCCTGCCTGCTGTGGGGCTGGCCAGCGCTGGGCGCAGAACTAGCCCCGGCTGATTTTCTGGCGGAGGTGCGACGGCCGCTGCGCACCAATGCCTGGGGTGAAATCACCGGCCGTCTGACTTACAAGGCGGAAGGCAGCGAGACCGTGCACGGCGCCATCCGGGTGCGCATGACCTTCACGCCAGAATCACTGCATGCGCAACTTGTGCTCAACGATGTCAATGTCTATGGCTTTGAACAGAAGCACGACCAAGATGGCGGCGCTGCCGAGACGACGCTTGAACTGCCGCCGCATGAGCAGGCGCCGGGACTGTTCGCGTTTGGCGTGGCGCCCGAGGACTTGACCTTTGCTTTCATTTATTGGGATTTTGTCGAGGAGCTGCCGCGCCAGAAGAGCCGTCAGCGCGATTGTCGCGTGATGCGCCTGGCCGACCCTGGCGGCAATGGCACTGTCCAGGTGTCCTTCAGTGCAGCGCATGGCTTCCCTCTGGAAGCCTGGTGGTATCGACAGGGCGAAGACCGGCCGTGGCGCCAGCTGGAATTGAAAGGCGCTAAAAAGCATGACGATGGACTCTGGTTCGTGAAGGAAATGCGCCTGGAGGGTCCGAACTGGAAGACCAGGGTCGTTTTCGATCATGCTGAAATCAACCAGGTCGGCGAGCCGACCAAGAAGTGAGGTTCGGCGCGGTGCGTCGGTGAACGTGGTGGGCATGGCGGACAGCGTAGTCCAAACTCACTCTCGTCCCTCGCCCCTAATGAATTATGAATTATGAATTATGAATTATGAATTATGAAATGCGCTTCAGCATTCAGCATTCAGCATTCAGCATTCAACCCCTCGCCCCTCGCCCCTCGCCCCTAACGAATTATGAATTATGAATTATGAATTATGAATTATGAAATGCACCTCAGCATTCTACATTCAGCATTCAGCATTCAGCATTCAATCCCTCGCCCCTAAACAAAGCTCCTCGCCCCTTTTCTCGCTGTGTAGGCTTGCTTTGCCGGATTTGTCTTTTATATTTAGAGTTTGTCTTTTATATTTTCGTGCTTTCAGCGTTGGCTGAGGCGCTTGTTCATTTGTCATTGTTTTCCTTATCCTTGATTGGAGAAATAGAGCATGCTGTCATCGATTTTGAGTGTATTGCTGACGATTGTCTCCCTTGTTTGCGCATTGCTGTTGATTGCCATCATTTTGATTCAGCAGACCAAGGCGGGCGGCGGTCTGGGCGCTGTCAGCGGCGGTGTCACTGAGAGCATGTTTGGCGCTTCTGCCAGCAATGTCTTGACCAAGGCGACGACGTGGATCGCCATCGTGTTCCTGGTTTCCACGCTGTTGCTGGCCGCCACTGCTGGCCGTTTCAGCCGCAAGAATGTCAGTGCCGCTGAAAAGGCGGCGGCGACAACAACGGCGAAGCCCTCTGGTGAAGCTGCCAAGCCGGTCGCTGAAGCCGCTACGTCTGCGGAAACCCAGGCGGAAGAAGAGGCTGCCCAGGCGGTTGACGCTGCTGGCAAGGCGGTTGATGATGCGGCCGCCGCTGTCAGCGCTGCTGCCAGCGAAGTCGGAACGGCGGCTAAGAAAGCGGCAGCCAAGGCTGTCGAGGGCGCTGCCAAGGCAGTCAAAGGGGCTGCTGAAGCCGTCGAAAGCGCTGTCAAGAATGTCGCTGAGAAGGCTGACGACGCTAAGGCCAAGGACGAGCCTAAGGCGCCCTGACGGCATTCTGCTTTTCATTTGTGTAGGCATCCTCCACGGCGAGGATGCCTTTTTTTATGGCGGTGACTTGACATTGCTGGTTATGAATTCATAGTGTATTTGGCGTTTCATTTATGTTAGAGCCTGAAATAATGGCGTTCAAGCCTGAGCGGAACACAGTAGTTGCAACCCAGGAAACTAATGATGAGCAAAAAAGCGGCCAAGGGGGCGAAGTCACCGTCGAAAGCGGCGCCTAATGTTGTCAGCAAGGAGATTCTGGGCGGTCCGGGCCAGCCGGGCGCCAACGACCGGATCAATCACGCTGTGATTGGCCTGGGCGGCATGGGCCAGGGTCACCTTGGCTATGTGTTGAAAGACCCGCAGGCAAAGCTGGTGGCGGTTTGCGATGTGATGCAGTCGCGGGTCAAGGCTGCTCTGGAGAAGGTCGGCGGCGATTGCCGCGGCTATCGTGATTTTCGGGAGATGATCGACCATGAGGACATTGACGTCGTGCATGTGGTCACCCCGCCGCACTGGCATGCCTTGCAGAATATTTATGCGCTTGACGCTGGCTGCGACGTCTGGGCGGAAAAGCCGATGACCAGGACGATTGCGGAAGGCCAGCATATCGCTGACGCTGTGCGTCGCAACGGCCGGGTCTTCCGGCTCAATACCTGGTTCCGGCTGTATGGGGCGTTTTATGGCCTGGGCGTTGACATCAAGCCGCTGAAGAAGCTGGTTCAGAATGGCCTGCTCGGCTGGCCGCTGACCGTGCGGATCAGCGCTCATACAGGCTTTGCCTGGAAAGCGTCGATGTGGACCGGCAAACTCGGCCTCCCGCCAGAGAAGCCGCCGGCTGACATCGACTATGATTTGTGGCTGGGGCCAGCTCCCTATAAGCCGTATACCAGCCATCGCGTCTCGCCGTCCTTCCGCGGTTATTGGGACTATGACGGCGGCGGCCTGGCTGACATGGGGCAGCACTATCTCGACCCAGTGCAGTACATCCTGGACAAGGACGACACCAGCCCGACTGAAATTGAGGCGACGGCGCCCTGGCCGCAGCATCCTGACGTGGTCGGCCTGTGGGGACAGGTGGAAATGAAGTATGCTGACGGCTGCAAGCTGGTCCTGGAGTCCTGCGAATGGGGTCCTGAGGAAACCAAGGACAAGCCGTTCATCGAAGGGCCGCTCGGCAAAGTCTACCGGAATTTCCGCACCGAGCCCGAGCACTTGGCCGAGCTGGTGGTCGAACTGCCGGACCCGGAGCCGCAGATCAGCGACTTCAACGTCTCAATCCGCACTCGCCAGAAATTCGGCTTGAACGAACTCAATGGCAACCGTAGCAATATCCTGGTTCATTTGGCCAACTGCGCGATTCGCACCGGCCGTAAATTGCATTTTGACCCGGAGACGCTGCGTTTCCAGAATGACGAGGTGGCCAATCGCCTGGCCGAGCAGCCGATGCGGCTGCCTTGGGGACTGCTGTGATGGATGATAGGTTAGTGTTATAGCTGACTGAAGGGAATACGCACATGAGTAAAGAGACGAAGAAGGATCAGGCTCCCAGGGGCGGACGTGTTCAGCGCGGCGGTCGCCGGCGTTCTAGCGCAGCCAGCAGTGTTAAACGCGGACCTGCCATGACCATTGCAGCCAAGCTCGTCTGGGCTGACCCGAAAGACGGCGAGGCCGCAGCGAAGCAGTTGCTGAGAGGCGCAGTCAGCGCAGTGCGCGAATTGACGGCCAATTTGAACGCAAGCAATAACGAAGCTACGGTGCAGGCATCCTTTGCCTTGGAAGCCATGGCTATGGCTGCTTCCGAACCAGGGCGGGAATATCGACGCAACAGCCTGGCCAAGGCCTTGGCCAAGGCTCTGGAAGGGGCGGTTGACGACGTGGCCAGGAATGTCCTCATTCGCGCCCTCCAACTGGTTGGCGGTGACGATGAGGTGCCTGCACTGGCCAAATGCCTGGAAATAGAAGGCTCTTTTGATACTGCCTTGCTGGCCTTGCGCCAGATCGGCACCGAGGAAGCGTGCCTGGCGATTAAGAATAGCCTGGCGCGGGCAAAAGGCAGCCGCCGAGCCAGGCTGGCCGCAGCCTTGGCGGATTTTGACGACTCCTGTTGCCATTCTGACATCCCCGAGCTGGTGGCCGGCGTGCTGGCAAAGGCAAAGCCAGAGGATGCGCCGATGCTGTGGACAGCCCTGGCCAAGCTCGGCTACGCTGGCGTGGCGCCGGCCTTGGGCAAGGCCCTGAAGGGCGAGTCCAAGTCGCGGGCAGCGGTCGCGCGCGGATGCTTGTCGCTGCTGGCTCGCAACTGCCTGACCGAAGATGACGTCGCCGCCGCCATCGCCGAGTTGTTTAAGGCCGAACGGGAAAGCGTTCCATCAATGACGGCGCTTTTGGACAATACCGAGGGGGACGGGGGCAGCTTGCCGTATCTTCTTGGCATGGCGTCTTCCGAAGACAAGGTGGTGCAGGAGGCGGCTGCCAATCTCCTCATCGAGGACTTCGCCGGCAGTTCCGTGACGGAGACGATTATACACTATTATCAAGTGCATAAAGTTGACACCGGCAAGCATGACTGGTCAGAACTCAGGCAAGTGCTCATCCGCGTGCTGGGCTTGCGCGGTGATGTGGCCGCCCGGCCGTTCCTGATGGCATTGCTGCATGACCCGGATGCAGCAATCAGAAAATCCGCTATGGAGGCTATTGAAAATCTGATGGGACAGTTGGACCGGCGGGTGCTGGTCGCGACGACCATTCTTTGAGTTGAATAATTAAGAACAAGTGCAGACGATGGCGCCGGCCGCGCCAGGGAAACTGCCCTGGCATGAAAGGCGCCGACCGCTGACGGGAAGAACACACGTCAACCAGCAGCGCATCAGCGCATCCAGAAAAATGAGCAGCCGAGAGAAGAATCGGCGGCCGGGACTGGCAGCGTGGCGTTTCGGAGACAGGAGAGTTGGATAATGGTCACAAAACAGACGACAGTTCGGAATGCCTATGGCATCCACTGCCGACCCTCAGGGGTGATTGCCAAAGCCGCGCAGGGATATGATGGCCAGATTGAAATTAAGGGGCCGGACGGCGCGACAGCGCATCCCGGCAGCGTTCTTGCCTTGCTAGGCTTGGCGTTGACCTGTGGCGATACCGTGCAAGTGACCGTCGAGGGACCCAATGAAGAAGCCATGTGCAATCGGCTGATTGAGTTATTTGAGGCAAATTTCGATTTTCAAAGATGAGCCGGGCAGGAGGAGCACATCGGTCCAGTTGAAATTTAGACATAGACCGAAAGGGAGTAGAATGCCTTGTGTCGGCGCTGCCAGGCGACAGGGACGGATGCGAGGCAGGTGATAACGCGTTGGTGCGGGCCAGGTCGGTTCCGGACTGGCGGCCGAGGTGAGCGACTCGTTTTGTCCGTGCTGAAAGCAGCCGCCATATCCCAACCAGAGAGAAGGTGCGAACATGAGACAGAACACCATGCTTCCCAAGCAAATCCGCGGCAAATGGATATGGCTGACGAACTCCAGCCAGGATGACACGGATCATGTCTTTTTTCGACGTGTGATCACGTTGAGCGAGATGCCCGGAACAGCAGAGCTGTGGGTTGCCTCGCACTGCCATTTCCAGGCATACGTCAATGGTCGACGCTGCCTCTCCGGACCTGCGCCGCACCCGGGCCCGGGCACCGGGGCGTATGCGCAGCTGGTTGACGTCAGCCATATGCTGGAGATCGGAATCAACCACATCGCGGTGCACGTCCATTATGAGAATACGCCCCTGGCCAATCTCCGGCAGGCCTTCAAGGGTCTCTGGTTGCAGCTGGAGCTGGATGAAGAAGCCGCCCTGTGGACGGATGAGGAGTGGCTGTGTCACCGCGCCTTTTGCTATACCAGCACCGGCATGCGCGCGGCAGCAGGAGACGTGTTCAAGGAGTGCCTTGATTATCGTCTCTATCCTGAAGACTGGCAGGTGCAGGACTGGCAGAGTCTGACAGGCGATGACCAAGAAAAAGGGACGTCATCACGCACTCTTGGGCTTATTATGCTGGGAGAGTCAAAGGACAATGAGCCTCCCCTGCGCTTCGTCTGGGAAAAGCCTGATTTTGTCCGGGAGCCGGATTATACCTTCGGCGCACTGGAGGCAGACGTCAGCGTCCCCCGCTTTTCTGAAAACCTTTCGGCAGAGAAAATTCCCGAGGTAGGGACGTTTAAGCAGACGGCGGAAGCCACCTGGGTGTCGTTTTCGCCGGCAATCAAGGTCAAGCAGGAATTAGGCACCTACGCTGCCGAGTCGTTCATCTATTGCCCGCCCGGCGACACCCAATTGTGCTACTGCATCTGTGACAATCCGTACCGCCTCTATGTCAACGGCGTGCTGCTCAAGGAACAGGCGACGCCACCGCCGCCAGTGCGGATGCCGCTGCACGACAACCGTACTGCCCGGCTCAGCCCGCAAGAATTGGTCGACCAGGAATGCCGGGTGGTCTTGCAGCCCGGATGGAACAGGATTCTCTTCGTTCAGCACTGCTTGTCCCGGTACTGCGGCATGCTGCTGCTTTGGCCTGATATGCCTAGCGGCGCCCTCCAGGTCTACCAGCGCCCAGCCTTCAACTCCCCCAACGGCTGGAGCGTCGTAGGTCCGCTGAATACGCCCTTGCCACTGGTCTACCCGACCTTCCCGTTTGACCAGTTGAGTAAGACGCCGTTTATCCCGGGGGACAACCCGCCGGACGATACCAGCGCGTTTTTCCTGGCCTGCACTTTCACCCTGCCAGACGGCGGCGGCGTCTCCCGATTGCCAGTAAGCCTGAAAAACAACGAATATCTGCTGGTTGATTTCGGGCGGACTTATTATGGTTATCCCGACATTGTCCTGACCGGCACGCCCGGTGACGTGGTCGACATTGTTTTTGGCGAGCATCGCATCAACGGCGAAGTGGTCGCTTACGAATCAAATCACCGCCGAAACACCTCGACCGTGATTTTGGACGGAAAGTCGTCGCGCCGCTGGGTATCAAGTCTGCCCAAGGGTTTCCGTTACTACATGGTGGTGGCGCGCACGGTGCAGAATGAGCTCAACATCAGTCACGTCGGCGCATTCCACGAAGTCATGGACGCGCCGTCCAGCAGCAGTTTCGCCTGTTCTCTGCCGCAACTGGAGGCGATCTGGACGGTTGGCCAGCAGACTTTGACGGCGACAATGCAGCGGGTGTTCATGGATTCGCCGACTAAGGACCAGGCGCAGTGCATTCCTGACGCCATGATTCAGTCATGGGCGGCTTATTATGTGTTTGGCACCTACCAGCAGACTGCAACCGCGATCGAAGCGTTCGCGCGCTCGCAGCTGGAAACAGGCGAGTTGAACGCCCTCAGTCCTTCCGGGCTGTTCCAGGCCATGCCCGACTTTTCCCTGAACTGGCCGGTGTGGCTGCATCGCCATATCCTGCATACCGGCGACCTGACGTTTTTGAAGAAGATGCTGCCAACCTTGCAGAATCTGCTTTATTATTATGACCAGCTGGCAGGCGGCCATGATGCGCCGCTGGGCGATCTGCATGAGTACCTGGGCACCTACTGCTTCCTTGATCATGGCCCCATTGACCGCGAGGGGATTGTCACCGGCTTGAACGCCCTCTATTGCAGGGCGTTGCTCAGCGCTTCCTGGCTGGCGACGTATGCCGAGGAGACGGCGTTGGCCACGCAATACAAGAACCGCGCTTCCCATGTGGCGGCGCAAATCCGGGCTTTGTGCTGGGATGAGCAGGAAGGCCTGTATGCAGATAGCTATCATGATGGCGCTAAATCGCCGTTTTTCTCCTGGCAGACTAACGTGCTGGCGATTTATGGCGGCATTGCTGAGCCTTCACAATACCAGGCAATCTGGGATCGCTTCTTCATTGACGACGCTCCAATGGAACAGTTCGCTGCCGGCGAATACAACAATCCGTACTTCAAGTACTATCTCTTGGAGGCGGCGTTCGCCCTGGGCAAGAATACCTGGGCGCTTCGCCTTATCCACTACTACTGGGGACGCATGGTCAAGGCCGGAGCGACGTCCTGGTGGGAGCTTTTTGACCCAGACAATCCAGCCCTGCAAAAGCGGATGTGCAGCCAATGCTGCGGCAATGGCGTCAGTCCCAACGGATTCCTGATCACCGAGTTGGTGGGCATCCGGCCAGCCGAACCCGGCATGTACATGGTGTATTTTAATCCTATGCCAGGCGACGTGACTTGGGTGAAAGCCCATATTCCGACCCCGAACGGATACATTTACGTCGATTGGAATATTCGGGCCGATGGAGTGTTCGCCGCGTCGATCAGCGCCAATTACCCGCTGGAAGTCATTCCGATTCTCAATCCGGCCATTGCCGAAAGTGCAGTGATCACGGTCAGCGACAAAGTGGCGATTTTGGCTCAGGAATAATTCATGGCGATTTAGCCGCTGTTTCAGGCTGTCTGCCGCCGATGCAAGGAGTCGGTGACAGGCAGCATGAACGTCACTGCACTGGTAAGCTTTAGGATAGGCGCTGCATCCTGAGTAGTTTAGAATGTTTGCCGCGCCTTTTGTCACGATCGCAAAATTATTTACGGAAAGAAATTATGCAAAGAATGTGCTGTCTTGCCGCCGCCATGATGTTCTTGAGTGCGGCCGCGTTTTCCCAGGTAGAGTATCAGTATCCCGACGGCGGCTTTGAACAGCAGCCCCGCCACGATGGTCCAGTGCGGACCGGTCAGGGCAGCGCCCGTTGTGTATTTGAAAAAGCGCCCAAATACGGTTTTTGGCAGAACCGGGGCGTTGCCGTGGAGCCGTTTGCGCTTTACCGGGCCAGTATCTACATCCAGGGCCAGCGCACGGCCGGCGGCGGCAATACCATCATGACTTACCATGAAACACCATTTGGCTGGGATTTCGTCCATGGCGTGCAGCTGCCGGAAAAAGCCGAAGACTGGACACGCCAGGAAGTCGAATTTTACGGCCCGACCGGCCAGGCGAGGATTGCCCTCATCGAAAACAGCGTCGGACTGACTTGCCAATACTACCTTGACGACTTGAGCATCACGCGCCTGATGACGCCGGCCGAGCACATCGCCGCCCTGGAGGCCAAGAAGAACCGTTCGGTCAAGGAGAACAGTCTGCTAGCTCATTATTATCACAACACTGGTCGGACAGAGGCCTGGGAGCGCTTGCTGGCCGATGCCGATGCTGCCACCAAGGTCGTCATGCAGGGCTTGCTGGCGCACCAGGCCAAAACGCCGGCTGAGCTTGAACAGCGGCTGGGGGAATTGCTGAAACTCAATCCGTTTGCCAACCATCGCGGCGGCGCCAATTTAGTCAAGACGCTGTTGCGGCGCTTGCCTGCCTCCGAACAAGAACGGGTTTGCCTGGAAGCCGTCCTGGCCATGCGTGGAGCCGGAGGCACGGTGAACGCCTTGGCGTTGACGCCGCTGGACCGCACGGCTAAGACGCTCGCACAGCGGCAGCAGGCGATAGAGCAGGGCGAAGCTGTGCTCAAACAACTCCAGGCTCTCCCCAGCAACCCGGCGCTGGTCAAGGAAATCAATCGCCGCAGCGACTATCTGGCTGCCGCCCAGAAGGCCTTGGCGGAATATCGCAGCACTTTGGGGTCTTGCCGCATTAGCCTTGACGGCCGTCCACTTGGGGTGGACACGCACGCCATTGTCCTGCCAGCAGAGCCAAGTCCGGCCGAACAGCATGCTGCCAACGAGCTGGCAATGCACCTGGAAATGATGACAGGAGTTTCGCTGCCGGTAGTCAGGGAAGTCGAACTCGGCCGGCGCCTGCCATTGATTATCGGCCGCGGCGCCCTCTTGGCCAAGCATGGAATAAACGTCGATTACGAGCGCCTGGGCCGCGAAGGCATTCACCTGGAGTCGTCAAAAGGGGCGCTGGCCCTGGCTGGCAGCCAGAAGAATGGCGTCCTCTACGCCGTCTATACATTCCTGGAAAAATTTCTTGACTGTCGTTGGTTTACCCAGGATTGCACGCGTATCCCCCAGCAGGGCGACTATGCCTTGAGCAATATCCGCCATGTGTTTGTCCCCGAGCTTGAGTTGCGCGGCAACACTTATCCCGGCAGCCGCATGACGGAATTCGCGGTGCGCAACAAGTTCAATGGCGACCAAGTTCGCATTCCGTCACCGGCCTGGGGCGAGAAAGTGTCCTACGCTGGCTTTGTCCATACGTTCGAATATCTGGTGCCGCCGTCCCGGTATGCAGCCGAGCATCCGGAATACTATTCTTTGATTGACGGACAGCGCGTCACCGAGAAAAGCCAGCTATGCCTGACCAACCCGGATGTTCTCCGGATTGCCATTGAGTCGGTACGCGAACGCCTGCGTCGCCGCCCTGACGTGCGCATCGTCAGCGTGTCCCAGAATGACAATCAGCGCTACTGCCGTTGTGAGAAATGCATGGCCCTGGCTGAATATGAAGGTGGCCAGATTGGGCCGCTGCTCCACTTTGTCAACGCCGTCGCCAACGCGATTGCTGATGAATTCCCGGACATCAGCGTTGACACGCTTGCCTATCAGTACACTCGCAAGCCGCCGAAGCACGTGCGGCCAGCCCCCAATGTCATCATTCGGCTCTGCTCTATCGAATGTTGCTTCCTGCATCCCCTGGAGACGTGTCCGAAAAATGAGTCATTTGCCGAGGACATCAAGGGCTGGAGCGCTATTTGCAAACGCCTGCATATCTGGGATTACACCGTCAATTACACCAATATCCTGCTGCCATTCCCGAATTTCGAAGTCTTGCAGCCGAACATCGACTTTTTCATCCGCCATGGCGTGGTCGGCATCTTCGAGGAGTCGACCTCGGCTACCGGCAATCATCTGGAGCACTTGCGGACGTATGTGATGGCCAAATGCCTGTGGGACCGGCGCCAGAACCCGCAAGCGCTGATCCGCGAATTCACCGATGCGTATTACGGCGCGGCCGCGCCATTTATCCGCGATTACATCAGCCTCCTGCATCGCGTTATCTGCCATGAGCGCGATATTCATATCGGCTGTTTTGCCTCGCCCAGCCGTTACCTCAACGAGCCGGAACTGATCCGCGACAGCCTGAAGTTGTTCGACCAGGCCGAAGCAGCCGTGGCCGGTGACGAAACGCTCAGCCGTCGCGTCGAAAATGCCCGCATGGGCCTGATGTATGTGCAAATCATCAGCGGCGGCAAAAAACAGTATACCTATGACTCTGGAAAGCTGTCGCAGAAGAATGGCGTTGACCCTGCGTTGCTCGAACGCTTTGTCGCCGCAGTCCGTGGCGCCAAAGTCAACAAAGTCGCCAACGGCGAACGCGGACGGGTCGAGAACTTCTTGAAGAGCCTTCCAACGCCTTCGACCAAAGCCATTCCGGTCATCACCCTGGAGAATGACTTTCTGAGCCTGGACGTGGTGCCGGCCATGGGTGGCCGCATCTGGCGTGGGACAGAGAAGTTGACCGGCAACCCGATTTTCTCGGTGTATGGTTCGGAAGAAGAGGGCTACGAGGCGTTTGAGGCCGGCTACGAGGAATACGGCAGCAATGATTATCGCGGCATCGGCTGGAACGAGGAGTATGCCGTGCTGGAGCAGAGCGCTACTGCCATCACCATGGCTGCCAAGTTGCGCAGCGGGCTTACCTTCACCCGCCGCATTGAATTGCTGCCGCAGCGCTATGCCTTCCGCATCACCTCGACGCTGGCAGGAGCGCCCAGCAAGCAAGCGATTTTCCGCACGCATCCGACCTTTTATGCGCCGGAGGTCACCCGGGTCTCCTTGCGTTTGCGCAGGCCGGACAACAGCTGGAAAGAATACAAGATTCCCGACGATGGCACGACGGAACTCTGGCTGCGCGGCGATGAAATGCCAGCCGGGCAGTGGGCGATTGTGGACCCGGTGCTGAAACGCGCCCTGGTCAACACGTTTGATGTCAACGAAGTGAGCATCTGCTACGCCAACTGGAACAAGTCCCTGAATCGCTGCAACCCGGAACAGTGGAGCCGCACTGTTGACGCCAGTGAGACATCCGGCCCGAGCATCACCAATACGTATGAATTCCTGCCGGAAGGCAAATATCCCTGGTGAGCCGTACGTAGACCCCATCCAAAAAAGATTTTCTTCCAAAATTAAGCTTTATGTGTCACCCCTGGGTGAGGCGCATAATATTTTGAGTCCTGAAAGGGCGACACATAAGCCTGGACTACATACGACAGCCTGAATGCCTGCAAGCATTCATCACAAGATTTCGCACATTAACTATCTGCAAGCAAAAAAGGCAGATAAATGAAATTTAAGACTCCGTTTCATATTTGTGGCTCCATGCTGTTGGACAGTGAATACAAGCCTTTTGCAATCCGTCCGAAAAGGTTCAGATTGACTGATGACCGTGCCGCTGTGCAGCAGTTTTTGCAGCAGAGCAAAGCAGAAGAGATCAATTTGATTCATGTGGAGTTTACAGAAGCCCTGCTGACGGAAAATAATGGCGCACTGAAGGATGGGCCGGCCCTGGAGCTTCTGGATTATTTTATGGAGCAATGTTACACCCAGGGCTTTTATCTGGCCATTACTCCAATCACCGAGAAGATTAAAATTCCGGACGGGCGCTCGGAGCATGCGATTCGGGACGATGAGCCGATCTTTGCAGAGCGTTACTTCGACGCATTGTTTCGGCATGTGAACCGGTTCAGCAGACGTAAATTCTTCGAATATGAAAATCTGGTTGCGATTGAGACAATTTTGGCGCTGGAGACCTTTACCGCGAAACGGCTGTGGGCCTACCTGCATCACATGGGCTGTTTCGTACAGCATTTTTTCCTGAATCGTCTTCTGGATGTGTATTTTCTCGACCGTGGACCGATTCCTCCGGAACTGGAAGAAACGTTAAAACATTACACGCAGATTCAGCCGGTCAATTGGTTCCCTGATCCGGAAAAAATTCGCATCAATTCAAGGCTTGCCGGGATTCCTGCCAGCGCCTTTTCAGCGTGGGTACGGGATTCCGGCTCGTCCTCTTTCCTGCCTTGTGCAGTAGCGGATGCCGCTTCCAAGTCCCTGTATCGGGACCTGCCGCACGGCAATGGCGGCGCGGAAGGATTCATCACCTTGGAATCTGCCGGGTCAACTGATTTTCGCTTGGAGTTTCCCTGTACAGTCGCTTCCGCTGTTTTCCGTCCATCCATGCGGGAGAAAGTCCCTGTGGAAATTCAGGGCAGGGCGGTCACCTTTACATTGCCGAAGCCTCGTTACGGGGTTGTGGAAGTCAATTATGATTCTTCGGTTCAGCCTCATTTCACGGCCTATGTCCTGGTGGACCCTGTGATCGCCGCGCCTTCTGATGCACTATGGCTGGAACCGGGCAGCCATGAGTCCATTGACTATACTGCGGCAAAGACGATAGCCTTCAAGGCAGGCGTTCATTACCTGCCCGATGACCGGCTGAGGCCAGTCTCGAATCATGATGTGTATCTGGCGCCGGGAGCAGTTCTTAAATGTGGCCTGACCTGCGAAAACGGAGAAAATATCCGCATCTACGGCAGCGGAATTTTTGACGGAACCGAAGTCCGGCGGAATCCCGGCGAAAATTGGAAGGGGCGTGCGGACGATGCTTTCATCCATTTCTTTCAAGGACGGCAGATAACTTGGGACGGCCCGACGATTTTCAATTCCCCATTCTGGAATCTGGTTCCGGAAGGTACGCATGACATGAGCATCCGCCACCATAAGGCGATCACTTGGGCGGTCAATTCCGATGGTGTGCAACCGCGCTCCTGTGTGAATCTGTTGATCGAGGACTGCTTTTTCAAATGTGCCGATGACAGCATCGCCATCAAAACGCGCCGGGCAAGCGGCATGCATTCGCGCAATATCACAGTGCGCAATATCGTTACCTGGAATGATGCCGGAAGCGCCCTCGAGATCGGCCATACATCCCAGTCAGATATACTGGAAGATGTTCTTTTCGAGAATATTGAGATCATTCGGACAGTCGGCGGAATGTGCCATATCTATCTGATCGATCATTCGACCGTGCAGAATGTGCGCTATGAAAACATTTATATTGAACAAAATCTTACGGCATCTCCTGAAATCAGCTTTACAATCTCGAGGAATTTCTATTCGACGGATGACAGCCGGGGACGGATCAGGCAGGTCTCACTGAAAAACCTGCATGTGGATGGCGTTTTCCATGGCGCTTCCCTGAAGGGTTTTGACGCAGAACACCGCATTGAAAATGTCACCTTGGAAAATGTTTATGTGCATGTCGGTGACAAGGTGTATCGATATGAAGATGAAATTCCCTACCATGCGCTGGAATTCGCCGATAAAATCAGATTTGTCAAGTAACTTGGGCTGGATTGGCACGTTTAACCAATCGCTGGACTTCAGCTTTGGTTTGAAATAATGCCGCGGTACCAGTCTCCGGTTCTGACAACGCCGTTGTTCAGCGCTGCCAGCGGCACCATCAGGCTGCTCAAAATGCGTTCCGGCCAGCGCGGTTTCTGCTCACCCTGATCCAGGTAGTCAAAGAAATCCCGCAGGATTTTTGTATCTGCGCCATAGTGCCCCAACGTAGCCTGTGGAGGCAGTTTTACCGTTTCCTCACCCTGGTCGATTTTCGTTACGTGAATCTCATCTCCATACAGGTTAGCGCTGATTTCACCATCAACTCCAAAAACATCGACCTGCCGGCGGGTGCTGCCGGTAGAGGTCAGAGTCTGGGTGAATAGTGCTCCGTTATGATAGCGCCCGGCAATCACCACCGTATCATTGAAGACCGGCGCTTCTCCATTACGACGCCACCGGAAGTTATCCGCCAAACCCCAGACTTCTTCCGCATAAGTATTCAGGAGCCATTGGGTTAAATCCGTATCATGAGTGATTTTTGCGCAAGTAAAATCGATGCGGGGTTCGGCAAATTTGTGCATGATGTGACGACGCATAAAAGCCGCATTAAGATCGCAGACCGCACGAACGCAGGTAACACGCCCCACAGTATTCTTATCCAACAGCTCCTTCAACTTCAGGGATACCGGGAAATACGGCAAATTCAGGCCGATCTGAAAATAACAGCTCCGGCTGGTGACAAACTTATAAAGTTGTTCGGCCTGCTCCAAATCCTGCACTACCGGCTTGTCACAATACACCGCCTTGCCGGCATTTAACGCATCGAGCGTAAATTGCAGGTGAGTGTCCTCATAGGTAGTGATGAAAACTACATCAATCTGGGGATCAGCCAGCATTTCGTGATGGTCTTTATAAAAACGAAAATGCTTGCAGCGCGAAGCGATATCATCCGAAAAAGCTATCTCACGCACGTCAAAACCGGCAACCACTTCCGCATACTCCGGCAATGTCGTAGCAATCGTCCTGGCAAGTCCCTGAGCACGCTCGCCAAACCCGATAAAAGCAACCCGACGAAATTTCTGTGACATCTCACGTCCTCCTTTGTTTGTGTCGACTTCAAAATCATTCCTGCTGTTTTTTCCCAACCGGACACGCCTGCAAGCACCTTTCAACTACCGTATCTACTTGATTGGCGTAATTGTATCCTTTTAACTGCAACGGGTCCTTTCGCTGCAAAGCTTCAGCTATCGTATGCTCATCCAGATGCTCCGGCATCTCCCCCGGGGCAACCGTCCAGCCGGCGCAGCGGATGCCGGTCTCAGGAACCATTCCCAAGGAACGAGACCAGCGACAGCTGGTTTCATCACGTTCATACGGGAAACTCCCTTTTTTCAACGCTTTCTGCGGACAGGCTTCCATACATTTGCCGCAATTCGTACATAAGCGCTGGCCGGAACAGGAGGATGCCGTTGCCGGCAGTTCTGCCGTCGTTAAAACGAAAGAAAAACGCTGTCTTGGGCCGAATTCAGGCGTCAGCAGCATGCCATGCGCACCAATCTGTCCAATGCCAGTCGCTGCCGCCGCAGGAGCATTTTGCCGCAGGTCCGGATGTCCGAGCTTTGACCAGGCGAATTCCCAGTAGGGCGCCAGATTTCGCATGGGTTCTGCCGCCATATCTGCGACAGGAATCGCCTGCTGGCCATCTTGTGCAAGGCGGGCTGACAGGTCATGTGCGGCCCACAGGGTTTCTCTGATCAGCTGATATTGCGCATAGCTGTAGCTCATCGCGCAATCAGCCTGCTGGCAACCAGCCAGTTCGACCATCCGCTCCGGCATGGCCGCCAACAGAACGACCACACTTTTGCACCCCGGAAGCATAACCTCAGGAGCGACAATCCCGGGAAGCCCCTTCAACACAGAAACAGGAGCAACAGCCCATTTGTCAATATATCGTCCAATTGCTTCAGAGATCGGCTTCTGACCTTGCTCCGTTTCCGAAGCAAGGAATTCATTCAGCTCGGGCAGAGGATAATCCGTAAAGAGAGAATTGGAAGCCACCGGCTGCTCTTTGAAGTCCAGTGCACCAGCCTCCATCCCGGCAATGACAATCTGTGACTTTGCGCGCTCTTCGATAATCTCGAAGCAGCTCTGACCGCCGGTAGAAGTGGCGCGCGCAGGCCCAATCATATCCTGCTTCCATCCGGCAGATTTCAGCGCCTCGTTGTTCGTTTCGGTCCAATCCTGGGTGGCTTCATAGCCCAAATCATCAAGATAGCGGGCAATGTCCATGGCGCCCATCCCGATGCGTACTTTTGTCGTCACCGACAGATATTTCTGATTATCACCCCCGGCAGGATAATCCGGCAGACTCCTCCCCAAGGTAATTAAGTATGGAAAATATTGACAAAATTTTTCTACCGGGAAGCCTTTCACAAAACTCTCATAGGCGCCGGGAAAATTGTTTTTCTGAATACAGATACGATCCGCTCCGCCATCACGCGCTATTTGTTTGATGGCCTCAAGCACTTCAGAAAGCGGAGGGTTCTGACGGATTTTTTCCCGCCGTGGCGCTTCGGTATATTTGCGATCCCAGTAGCGCACTCCTTTGCTCATGCAGAAGCGGAAGCAATTTCCGAATTCACCGCCGGGACGCGGCATGCCGCTGTCCATGATTTCAAACAGTTTCTTTTCATCGAGGTCTTCAGCCTCAATCAGCTTATCCATATCCAGTGCGAACTGTTCGCCCCAGAGGCAGCGGAAGCGGTTCAATTTCGCATAGCGGAACTCCCGATTCCCAATTTCCACCCGGTCAAACCCTGGGGCAAGCAAAACCTCCTCACGATAATTCTGCCCGGGGCATTTGCGCGCACACATTCCACAACGGTCACACAACACATCGCCCTCATATAGAGGATCAGCGCACAACTTCGCAGAAGTCACCAGCGACACCAGACGATTCCGGGGACCGTATTTTGCTGAAAGAACCATGTTGTTCCAGCCAAATTCCCCTAAGCCCGCCGCCACAAAGGCATGCCGGTGACTGAACGAAGCTGTATTGGTGGACTTAATCGTCCGATACGGGCGGTGACGCCAGAAGCCGGTGCAGGGAAATGGAATCGCAGCATGCCCGTGTTTCTCAAGAAACTGCGCCAGGCGCCAGCTGATCGTATCCAGCTTGGGAATCATGCCCAGCTGAAAAGGGCCGCTGTAATTGCTGTTGGGCAGACCACCCCATTCCACCGAAGCATCCGGATGATGAATCGACAGCACGATGACCGATTCGGCTTCAGGCAAATGTGCCTGGGGACGCAACATCTCCGGCGCCTTGCTCCAGCGCGAGACCGGCGCAATGCCGACTAAATCCGCCCCCAATCCCCTCGCCTCCGCTCGTACTTCTTCCGTAAAATCCAATGCCGACATATAACCGCTTCCTGTAAAGGTTGAGGGTAATTATGAAATAAAGCTTGCATTAAAGACTTTTTCTCGGATATTATGTCTATCAATCATAAAATAAGTGGATGAGATTTCATTTCAAGAGGAAAAATGTTATCATGAAGGGTAATTATGTTGCTTCCATCAAAGAAGAAGTCTTCTACCGTCTGCCAACCATCAAGTTCTGTGATCCTCTGGGCATCCGCAGTGTCGGAAAAGCGACTTTTCTGAAAGGCGCAACTACGATTGAACGAAAAATTGATTTTGCCCAGCTGGTCTGGGGCGTTTCCGGCCGTGGGCTTCTGAATATCCAACGGCAGCCGCATGTTCTTGCCGCAGGCGATTGCGCTCTCTTCCTGCCGGGTGACAACCATTGCCTACGGGCAGTAAATGAAACATGGCATTATCGTTGGATAACCCTGGATGGCGCCTGCGCCACAGTCCTCCTCTCTGAAATGGGATTCCCCCGCAAGGTCTTTTCAGGCGGCCCATGTCCTGAGGAGCAATTTGAAAAGCTAAGCGACTTTTTAAAGCAACCCATGCCGGATGCATTGCAAGAAGCCTCCGCGCTTACTTATAAACTGCTGCTGGGCCTGGCTGGTAACGCATATTTGGCAGAGACCTCCCCAAAAAGCGGAAAATGGGTAGAGGAAATCATAAAATTGCTTTCTGACCGCATTTCTGATGCAACATGCAGTATTATTACGGTTGCCGAACAGCTGGGCATGAATCGCTGCTCAATGACCAAGACTTTCAAACAACATACAGGGCTCTCGCCAAAAGACTATCTTTCATCCCTGCGACTGCGCCGAGCCTCCGAATTACTCCGAAATACCGAACTGTCCGTGCAGGAAATCGCCAGAATGTGCGGTTTTACAGAAGCAAACTACTTCTCTAAGTTTTTTCGCAAACATACCGGCAAAGCTCCACTGCAATTCCGCAGCGGAAGAATGCCATGATTTTTTTCGTATTGCTAACGCCCAAAAATTAGGTAATGTGTGAGAACTTGTGACAGAAAGTAGAGATTTGGCGCAGCGATTGTGCTGACCAGGCGTCTGGTAGTGCCCCTACTGGGCACCACTTTTGAGGGTACGCCTATCCCCAGGCTGAAGCCTGGGGTTAAGCATGGTTAAGCGCCTACGGCGCAAGAGGGTATGACTGTAAGTATGATAGATTTTTGCCAGCTGGAAGCCTGTGGGACACGTGTCAAAAGCTCCCCAGTCCACTAAAGTCCACTTCAGTCCACGTCCACTGCCACTGATGTCCACTAAAGTCCACAGTCCATCGTCTATTAACGTCCACTAAAGTCCACTGTCCACTAAAGCGCTTTACTCGGGGCGCCTAGCGCCGCAGATTGCCGGAGTTCCGGGTATCAATCGGTGACCAATACTACAAGCATTCATCACAAAACTTCGTACATAACTATTTTTTTGAAACCCAAGTTGAAAAACTAGGCGCACCATGCAGAGCCATTTTCAGGTCACTGCACAGAAGTATGCATTTGCACCCGCCGGACATTCTGACCAGCACAAAGAGCACTTCCCTGCCAGTCGGTTTCCAGAGTAGGGGCAAGGCCAAGCACTCAAGGTCTTCCAAGTGCTCCCCGCAAAAAATTCAACATTAGGCCCTTGATTTAAAAGCCTGAAAGGATTATACTATTTGTTACTTTATTTATGCATACGTATTCATAGTGTCTATGTCTGCCTAGGGCTGGCTGTTTTTCTGTTTTCGGGGTTACTTTGGGAAAATACAATCACAGCAATTTATCTCACAAGGACTTAGCTCGCCTGGCGAATGTTACTCAGCCGACTGTTTCCCGCGCTCTTGATCCATCTCGCTGCCACCTGATTTCGCCGGCGACTCGCCAGCGCATCGTTGACTTGGCTCAGGAGCTTGGTTTTCAGCCCAATATCCATGCCCGGCGCACCCGCTCCAAATGCAGCGAAGCCATCACGCTGGTCATTGACGATATCACGGCCAGCAGCAAATCCTCCTATGACTTCAACCGCCCCAACACAATGACGACTTTCGAGCAGGTCAACGGCATTATCGACGGCGCCAACGACTTTGGCTTCGATGTCAAGTTCCTGCCTCTCTACTTTCGACGCGACATCGATGTTGACAGCCTGTCCCAGCGCATTGGCTTCCCCTATTCCGATGGTGTGTTCTTTCTCGGCTTCCACTATTTACGCCAACTGGCCGCCATCGCCGAACAGCGTCGCGTGCCTGTTGTTGTCGCCTTAGCTACCGTCAACAACTATGCCTGCGTCAACGTTGACCCGCTCACAGGCTACCGCCAGCTAATCACTGAACTCAAGCAGCGCGGGCGCGGCCGGATCGCCTTTTGCGGCATTGACAAGCGCGAGCAGCCCTTCCAGGTTTTCCGCCATACTGCCTTACGCCAGGCCCTGGCCGAAGACAACAGCGGCGAAGTCGCCGAAGTCGCTGAATTTTACTTTAACAGTCTGTTAGACATCCGTCGTCAGATGGAAAAATTGAGCCGCGAACCCAATGGGGTCAACGCCCTGGTCTGTTCCAGCGACTCCCTTGCTCTGCACATTCGCAATGAACTGGCCTATCTCGGCACAGACTCCCGCTTCTCCATCGTCGGCTATGCCGGCGAGCCCCAATTTGGCGACCTTGCCTCTATCGTCGTTCCGCGCTATGACATCTGCCGCCTGGCGACCCGCCTCCTAATCGAAGCCATCCGCGCCAAAAAAGCCCCTGATTGCCGCTCATGGCTCCTCCCCAGCACGCTCCGCCTCGGAACCAGCCTCTGAATCACCCTCGTCGCCTTCATTCATGCCATTCCAATATCCTTGACCTCCCTGCTTCACCCCAGCCCGGAGAACCATCATGAACACATGTCGACGCAATCCATTCACGCTCATCGAACTTCTTGTAGTTACCTAACTGTTGTATATCCGAAATATCTTGTTTTTCCTGCGGCCCAGCCCCTCAAAAAGGGGATTTTTGGGCCGCATTTGTCTTCTCCATTCTGCCGCCAAAAAAATTATTTTTTCTGGTA
>JAAZKI010000577.1 GCA_012799905.1 Lentisphaerota bacterium
AAGCAGATTTTCGAAGCAATAAGGCCGGCCTGCGCGAACGCAGGCTGTGAAAAACGCCTTTTTTCAAAAAATTGAATTCTTCAATCAGCGAAAATAACGACGCGACTTTCACTTCACGGATTCAGGATAATGTCCGGTTCCAAAAAAGTCTGTTCCAAGGCGACGTTTGGGCAAAAAGCTCCATCAGTGTGCTTGGGGGCTACGGCGCGGCGGCTGGGGCTTCGGGCGCGGCGGCTGGTTTTTCTGGTTTAGGCAGGCGCAGGACAGCCAGCACGGGAAAATGGTCGGAGGGGTACAGGTCATCGAACGTGTCGGTCAGGGTATGGTGTTCAAGCACCTCGAAGTTAGGGCTGACAAACACGAAGTCAATCGGCGGCCGGGCCAGTTTTTCCGGGGTTGGCTTGTAGCCGTGGCCGGTTCCGGTCGGGCCAGTTGGCTTGGCTAATGAAAGGCTAGCGCTGTTTTTAAAGGCGCTCATCACCGTTTTGATGGGTGGTGAGTCAGGGCCGGCGTTGAAGTCGCCGGTGAAGATGGCCGGCTGTTCGCGCTGGATGTCCGGCAGGTTGCTGATGATGAGCTTAGCGCCATTTTCGCGCGCTGCCGGGCTGCCGTGGTCAAGGTGGGTGTTGAGATGGACGAAGGTTATGCCGGAGCGGCGGTCGCGGAAGCGTCCCCAGGTGCAGATGCGCGAGCAGAAAGATTTCCAGCTGCGCGAGCCGGGTTTTTCCGGGGTTTCCGAGAGCCAGAAGGTATGGTTTTCCAGACATTCAAAGCGGTCTTCGCGGTAAAGGATGCAGCTGTATTCGCCTCGCTTGTTGCCATCGCTGCGGCCTTTGCCGATGTAGGCCAAGCCAGTGTCTTTGATGATGGCCTGGAGCTGCTGGTAGGTTGCCTCTTGCAGGCCAACCAGGTCAATTTGGTGGTTTTTCAGCACGGCGTTGATGCGCGGTATGCGCTCTTCCCAAGTGTTGGGGGGCTTGTCGCCGGGGCAGCGGATGTTGAACGTCGCCACTCGGATGATCCGATCATCATCACTTGGCGTCACTTCGCCGGCAATCGCCGGCAGCAGCGTCATCGCCAGTATGATAATGATATGGCATGTGAGCAGTCTCGTGCGCATGGGCTTTCCGGAAATTTGGCTTTTGCATCCTGAGCAGCTATCGCTGGCTATGATTAATATAGTTGGGTCTGTAGAGACGGCAAATGTCGCCCGGACTCGACATAAAGGCACGCTGTAATGGGTTAGCCAATGAAATAAGCTCGCACCTCGCGCGCGCGACAAAATTTGGGTGGGTGGCCCCCCTTTGGGTGGGTGGGGTCTGATTTCTAAGCCCGCAGGAAAAATAGGCCACAAAACGCCCTTTTTCAAACGGCTTTTTGCAGAATCATAGTTATTTTGTGCCTGAGTAGGATTCTGCACTGCACGCTGGTATCATGCTTTCCATCTCTAAGAATGGCGCCCGGATGAGACTAATGACTTGTGGGAACCTAAGGGAGACAGGATGAGAGGGGTGGCACCCTGCGGCTCGATGTTCAATCAGTGACCGATTACGGCGCGCTGAATGAGTGGCAACCTGGGTGATGCCGGAGGAATCCGTTTGCATAATGCTCCAGCACGGTTATTTTTTATCCTGTATCCTGTTCGACTGCTGAACGGCTGCGTGACGGCGTCAGGACATTTGCCGCTGGAAAGTATTTTTTCAACCCCAAGGAAGACGACATGACATTGGAAACATCCCAGAAGGTTTGGAAGCCCTACAGCATCCAGGAATGCGACGTCCCTGCCTATAGCCTGCCGGACCCGTTGCTGAAGGCGGATGGCACGCGGGTCGCTACGGCGTCCGAATGGGTCAATCACCAACGAGCGGTTATTCTCCAGCTGCTCAAAGACGGCGAATATGGCGAAATTCTGCCGCGGCCGGACTCGATGCGCTTTGAGCTGCTCAGCCAGAAGGACAATGCCTTGGACAATACGGCGGTGCGCAAAGAAATCCGCATCCATTGCGGCATGGAAAATGGCGCTGCTTTTGCCTTTGACATGCTGCTCTATTTGCCGAAACACGCCGTTGGCCCGGCGCCAGCCTTCCTGGGGCTTAATTTCAAGGGCAATCACAACACCACGGATGAAGACGATGTCCGGCCGACCGGCTTCTCGAAGCCAGGCGTCTTGCGAGTGGAAGCCCGCTCTGAGCAGGTCGAGCGGTGGTGTTTCCGGGAAGCTGTCAGGCGCGGTTTTGCGTCTGCGACCATCTGTTATCACGACATTCATCCAGACTTCACTGAATCAGAGCAGTACAGCGCTTTTCGGCTATTTTTCCAGGAAGCGGACTA
>JAAZKI010000168.1 GCA_012799905.1 Lentisphaerota bacterium
ACGCAGTTGTTGCGGCAGAAGACCTCCGTCAACAGATTCATGTAGCGGGGGAAGGTCATCTGCGGGTCATACATGAGCAGCTCGGTGTAGGTCTGATGACGGTCATAAATGGCCCGGGCCAGGCGCAGAGCCTCAATGTCTTTGCCCTGCATTGCTTTGGCGCAAAACAAGAACATGATGCCGAAGTTTTCGCGCGCCTCCTGGGTTAATTCGCCATCCCGAGCCTCTTTGCCGAAGCGCCCGCGCGCCCGCTCTAACATCAGCAGCGACGCCCCTTCCAGCAGGTCGGCATTGTTGTTGTCGAGACAGACGACGGCCAACGCCTGGATGGCCTTATCATTGGGGTAAACGCCGGGCTTGACGGTTTCGATGGCGTAGGTGAATAGCGCCGTGTCGTTTTTCCAGACCGGGAGATAATGCCAGAATTGCCAAGCTAGGAAGAGCGCGTAGGCGGCGGTCAGGAAGGCGAAGAATCGGGTTCCGGACGGCCGCTTGCGCAGGGCGCGGTCGATGAGGAAAGCGAGGAAGGCGACTAAGACGGCGGCGGCGGCGTAGCTGTAGCGATCCGCGTAATCGGTCGGATTGAAGAGAATGCCGTTGCCGTTGGGAGCGAACATGGCCCACCAGGCGGCGCCAAAGCAGAGGATGCTGCCCAGCAGCCAGCGGCGATCCAAACCGGCCCAGCGAGCCAGGGCATATACGCCGACAGCCAGGAGAATGAAGGGCGGGATGATCCACCAGTCGTGGAAGTCAACCAAGGGATAGAGTGGATTGAGATGGACAGGAAAGACAGTGCTGGAAATATAGAAGAGGACATTGTGTGAGATCAGCTCTATGAAGCGCGGCAGCGGCGCGATGGCGGGCGGATCGCCATGCGACAGGCGCTGGGTGGTTAGTAGTACCGTTCCGAGAAAGCCAAGGTAGGCAAGCGCCGGCGGCAGCAGGCGACGCCATGTCTGCTTCAGGTCGCCGCGATAGAAAACATAAGCGAGAAACACTACGGGCAGCAGGATAGTGGCGGGTTTGGCGGCAATGGACAGGATGGTCAGCGCTGCCGCCAAAAAATACCTGCCCCGGCGGTCGTGGGTTTTCATGAAGACATAGACAGCCGCCAAGCCCAGGCAGCCGGACAAAACGTCTTTGCGCTCCGCCAGCCAGGCGACAGACTCCAGGCGCTGCGGATGCACTGCCCACAGAAAGGCGGCCAGGTAGGCGATGGTCTTGCGAACTCCGAGGTGGCGCAGGATGAGGCTGAGGAAAAGCGCGGCAACGCTTTGCAATACGATGGTGGTGAAATGGTAGCCGATATAATTGTGATGGCCGTACAGCGCCTGATCCAGCATGAAGGAGTACATGGTCAGGGGAGTGTACAGACCCAAGTGGCCCTTGAGGGCATAAAGCTTGATGTTCTGCCAGGTAAAGTGCAGGTTGGGATTATTGGTGATGTAAACGGTATCGTCCCAATGACGCAGCGGTGGGAAAGCCAGCGTGGGCGAAAAAACCAGAAAGACGGCAGCGACCAGCGCTAGTTTTGGCCAGTGCTGTTGCAGTACGTCGACGGTGAACTGCCAGGCCTTGGGAAAATGCGTCGGAGCAACGGCGGCAAATGTCAGGGTCAACAGAGACAGGCAGAGCAAAATCGCCATCAGGACGGCGCGAACATGGAAGGGGCGGGTCGCGTCATCCATTGTCGACGATTGAAGTGGAGCGGCATCGTCCGCATGGGCGATGAAGCCCGAGAGCGCGTTGGCGTCCATGGTCACTCCGGGCATTTTACCTGCCGAGGCGATAGCCGCCATCGTCTCCTGGAGCCGTTCCCTGGTGTAGTCCCGGTTTTCCGGGTGCTTTTCCAGCCGTTGCCAGAGAGCCAGGGCAGTCTGGTAGTCGCCCAGCAGGAAGCTGAGCCGGGCGATGTTGTTGGAAATGGACGGGTGGACATGCTCTTGGTGCAGGGGATTAGGGAATTCCGCCCGCAGCCGGGCGGCTTCTTCACGTCGATTGTTTCGGCAGAACAGTTCGGTCAGGAGATTCAGGAGGCGGGGCATGGTCGTTTGCGGGTCGAACATGTCGCATTGGAGATAGGCGCCGTTGCGCAGGTATAAGGCTTCAGCCAGGCGGAGGGCCTCGTCGTCTTTTTGCTGCATGGTCTTAGCGGCGGTCAGGAGCAGTATGCCGTTGTTTTCCCCAAACTGGCGGTGTCTTTCCGTGACGCGGGAGTTCTTATCCAATTCACTAAGCGAGCGGTTAAGCATAAACAGAGCGGCGCGTTCCAGATGCTCGGCGTCATTTCCGTCCAGGCTAATGATGGCGACGTTGTGGATGGCCTTATCATTAGGAGAGACGCCCTCGGGGAGGGAATTGATGGCGTGGGTGAAGAGCTGCTTGGAATCTTTCCACAGGGGCAGATACTGGCTGAAGCGGATGGCGGCAAAGCCTGCCTGCAAGACGACTAAGGCCAGGATGACCTTGGCCGCCGCTGGCCGTCGGGCGATGATGCGGTCAAACAAAAAGGCCGTGAACGCGACCAGCACGGCAGCAGTGGCATAGCTGTAGCGGTCGGCATAGTCAACCGGATTGAAGATGATGCCGTTGCCATTCGGCGCATACATGGCCAGCCAGGCGGCGACAAAGCAGAGGAATACGCCCAGCAGCCAGCGGGCGTCGCGCACGGCCCAGTATGACCAGGCGAGGATGACGGCGAAAAACGCGATGAACACGGGGATGATCCACCAGTCATGGAAATCAACCAGAGGATAGACGGGGTTGAGGTTGAGGGGAAAAACGGTGTTGGCGATGTAGAAGAGGACATTATGGGAGACTAACTTGAGGGTGCGGGCCAGCGACGGCTGTGCGGGCGGGCTGCCCAAAGCCAGGCGTTGGCTGATGGTAAGGGCAAGAAAAGCATAGAATCCACAGCAGGCCGCCGGCAAGATGAGCTTGCGCCAGCTTTGCGCTAAGTCGCCTTTCGCGAGGACGTAGACCAGAAAAACCAGGGGCAGGAAGACGGTGGCGGGCTTGGCCGCGATGGAGAGGATGGTCAGGATTGTCGCCAATAAATAATTGCCGTGCCGGTCGTGGGTTTTCATGAAGACATAGACAGCGGCCATGGCCAGAAATCCGGACAGCACGTCCTGGCGTTCTGTCAGCCAGACGATTGATTCGATGCGCTGTGGATGCACTGCCCACAACAGGGCTGCCAGGATTGCGATGGTTCGGCGGATGCCCAGATGCTGGAGAATTTTGACCAGCAGCAGAGCCGCTCCGCAGTGCAGCGCAATGTTGATGGCATGGAAGCCAGCGTAGTGTTGGCCAAACAAGGCATTGTCTAACATCAGAGAATACATGGTCAGGGGCGCGTACAGACCCTGAAAACCGTTGACCGCGTAATGCCGGATGTTCTCCCAACTGAAGGCCAGGCGTTGGTTGAGGAGGATGGAGGAACCATCATCCCAATGCGGCAGCGGCGGAAACAGCAGCGACGGC
>JAAZKI010000364.1 GCA_012799905.1 Lentisphaerota bacterium
CCTTTGCTAACTCGCGTTGTTGTTCCATCGCCATTGCCGTAACTCCTTTTATATATGCGTTTTAGCATACCATAGCACGATAACAAAAAAAAGCAAGTTGAGTACTTGCAAAAAAAAAAGGGGGGGGGTATTGTTTACTCTATCGCGCAATGACCCACTTTTGGGAATTGCACCCTATTGCATTTATGGAAGAAATGGTGTATAATTTGTTAGGACGGCTGGCTTTTATGGAGAAATTCTCCAGTTGGGGCGCCACAATTCTAAAAGGCAACTAGAATTAAGGAGAAGAATTAGTTATGAAAATTAAAAAGGCTTTTACACTGATTGAGTTGCTGGTCGTGATTGCGATTATTGCGATTTTGGCAGCGATGCTCCTCCCTGCGCTTTCCAAGGCTCGTGAAAAAGCCCGCGCCATCAGTTGCGTCAACAATATGAAGCAGCTCGGGTTGGGTATTACGATATATACGGACGATCATGACGGCACGCATTGCCCGGCTTATCAGGCCCTGGCCGGAAAGAACCGCTACTATCCCTACTTGCTGCGTGACTATGTCGACGAAAAGAGCTGGCGGTGCCCGAGCCATACCACCTATTATGGCCCTTGGCCCAACGACCCTTTGCCGGACGGCACGAATACGTATTCGGTTTCATACGCCATCAACCAGACCTGCCAAGCTGACACTGCTTTCCGCTATGACAAGGCCATTCACCAGTCTCAGATAAAGAGTCCGAGCAACTCGGTGTGCTATGCCTGCATTGGCAGTGACGATATCGATCAATGGTTCGGCTACTACAAAGTCGATTTCCCGAGCATTGACGGCACCGTCCCGCGCGGCACCGACGGAACAGCCGCCAGCCTCCGCATGGGGTTCAACTACGTCCACAATGACAGCTCCAATTTCCTGTTCCTGGATGGCCATGTCGCACCCATGAAGCACGTCACCTTCCGGACTATATCTATGGTGCATTGACCGACATCGTAAGTAGTTCAAGCTTTAGCTTGCCGTATGTAGTTCGGGCTTCAGCTTGCCGTACGTTCCATTACCTCATCAGCCCCAGTCAGCTTTGCCGACTGGGGCTGATGCGTTTGAGGAACACAAACTCGCCTTTAGGCGGCGGACATGGCGGACAGCGTAGTCCAAGCTCATCTCGCCCCTAACGAATTATGAATTATGAATTATGAATTATGAAATGCGCCTCTGCATTCAGCATTCCGCATTCAACATTCCGCATTCAACATTCAGCATTCAGCATTCAACATTCAGCATTCCGCCCCTCGCCCCTCGCCCCTCGCCCCTCGCCTCTAACGAATTATGAATTATGAATTATGAATTATGAATTATGAAATGCGCCTCTGCATTCAGCATTCAGCATTCAGCATTCAACATTCAACATTCAGCATTCAACATTCAGCATTCAGCCCCTCGCCCCTAATCATATTTCTGGGCTGATTCCATGTCCCTGGGCGACGGTGAGATTCTGGGCGTGGCAAAGAGCCAGTGCGAGGGCGTCGGAAGAGTCCAGCGGCATTTTATCGACCTGGATAGCCAGGAATTGTTCGACCAGGAGTGCGACTTGCTGTTTGCTGGCGTTGCCAAAGCCGCAGACCGCCTGTTTGACGCGTCTGGGGGCGTATTCATGGATAGGGATGCCAGCCTCAGCCAAGACAGCAATAACTGCGCCGCGGGCTGACCCGAGCACCATGGCCGTTTTGACATTGCGGCAGTAGAAGCCGCCCTCAATGACAGCGATGTTAGGGCGATAGAGTTCAATCAGCTCGCGAACGCTGCTGGACAGGCAGCGCAGGCAGTCGGAAAACGCCGCTTTGGGAGAATTCTTGATAACGCCGCAGTCCACCGCCTTGAGTTGATTGCCGCGGACATCGATCATGCCCCAGCCAGTGCATCGCAGGGCAGTGTCAAGGCCAATGATCCGTCGTTGCACGGACGGGTCAATGGGCTTTGTCTTGTCAGCGGCGCGGCGTTCGGGCAAGACTGGCGTTGCTTTGCTCTGGGCCAGCCAGCGTTCGAGTTCAGCTTGATTTTTGATGCGCATGATAGCCTGGGGTTAAGCATGGTTAAGCGCCTACGGCGCAAGTTGATAAGTTTTTAAGCATGTTGCATCTGTCCCGGCTGGAAGCCTGTGGGAGCCTATGGAAGACACGTGTCGAAAGCACCAACGTCCACTAAAGTCCACTTCCGTCCACGTCCACTCTCCACTAATATCCACTAAAGTCCACAGTCCATCGTCTACTAACGTCCACTAAAGTCCACTTCCGTCTATTGTCCACTGTCCACTAAAATGCCTTATCCGGGGCGCCTAGCTCCGCAGCTTGACGGAGTTCCGAGTATCAATGAGTGACTGATTACCAAACAAAAATTTCGTGCCCTTTCGTGTTTTTCGTGGTTAAAAATTAGGTTGTGGACGGATAGTCCACCCTAAGTCCATCCGTGTCCATCCGTGGTTAAAAAATAGATTGTGGACGGAGAGTCCACCCTAAGGCCGTTTTGGGAGACTGTGGCTCGGTCGTCACTACTTGACGGCGAGCGCGGCCAGCCGCCAAGTGTTTGCTGGCCGAGCCTGAAAACCCTGGTAGGACGCCCGTGTGTAGACTCTCAAGGTGCCCCGGTCAGTGTTTTCTGCGCGGATAACAGGATAGGCGCGGCTGATGGCGTCACTGCCGGTGACGATCAAGGCCTGTCCGCAGAATTGCTCCGGCGTCGGCAGGGCGGAGCCAGCCAGTTCAAACCAGCTGTTGCCATCCCGCGATGCCATGCCCGCGATTTTTCCGGACCACTCGGCCTGGGAATTGTTCAAGGTCACCCCTGGCGCTTGCAGTTCAGCGCCGCCCAGCAGCAGGGCAGCCGGCTGCGCCGTCGGCGTCTGGCCTTGCGCTGGCAGACCGGCCACCACGGCGAGAATGCCATTGGAAACAACTGGCGCAGAGGTCAATTCCAAGCGGTTGCCGTCACCAAAAAGCACGATGTCACGGCCGCCAGCGTGGGTGATTTCAACCGCGATAGTATTGTCGCGTGGCGTCGTCACGGTGACGGATTGCACTAGTTCGCGGCCTTCCTCGAAGCCGGCAAACACTTGCACAAACGCATCGACTTGTGCGCCAGTGCGGCGGCGGAAGAAATACGGCAGGGTGGCGCCGCGGTCTGCGTTGCGGCTATCGCGCTGGCCCCATTCGTCTGCAATCAAAAGAGTTTCGTCAGGATGGCCGGGTGAATAGGCGGCGAAACGGTAGGTGTCTGACATTTTCCACACGGCTTTCCAGGGGCCATTGGCGCCGGTGTTACGGAGGGCGGTGGGTTTGTCTTTATCTGGCGGAGGGCAAACAGCGCCCTCTAGGACGTAATTATGATTGGGGCCGTGGAACAGATAGTCGCGGCGCTCGCCGCCTTGAGCCCGGAACAAGTCAAGCCAGTATGCGCCCAGGTCGCCGTGGTCGATTTGGACTACGGTGCGTTCATAGACCGTGGCCGCGTCATACGCCGCCGAAGAGGCGCGCATCGCCTTCAATCGCGGCGACAACGCGAAAAAGGCGAAGGAGCCGCCGCGGTCGCGGTTTTTTTGGTTTTTTCCATCAATTAGAACGAGGTTGTGCGCCAAGGTTCGCACCGTCATGCTTTTGTCCGGGTGGTCCCAGAGGTAGCCTAGGTCGGAAAGCAGTTCGTGGCCGTCTTTCCAGAGGTAGAGATTGAGGGAGTCGAGGTGATGGTGGCCGCCCCAGTTGGAGGCATCCAGCAAGGCCAGGCCGCTCCGGCCGGATTCGCCCAGGCGGAGCAAGCCCTGGGCCAGGAACGGGAACACGATATCGGGGAGCGTCACCTTGGCTGCGGGGGCGTCGTCAGCTGCGGGGGCGGCCGGCTCGCGGTAGAAGAGGGCTGAACGCGCCACCCCGCCGGTCGGATTGTCGCCAGACATGGCCTTGGCCAGGGCGAGATGCTCCGGAGTCGGATAGCAGAGCGCGATCAATTCGGCGTGGACAGCGGAAATGTTGGTGTTGATATAGCTGTCTGCCAGAGGCGGGAAGCGGAGGTTGCCCTGCAAGGTCCAAATCAGGGCCTGCCAGGCAGCGCCGTATTCAGTGTCGCGGCAGACGTTGAAGTCAATCAGGCGGGGCGACTGGTCAGGCGGCGTGAAGCCCTCCGGCTCGGTGTAGGAGCGGAAGGCGTAGGCGAACGGCGCAATGCATCCCATGGTCATCATGGCGTAGGCCGCTGATTCCGAGGTGCCGCCGTCCGGCAGGAACCATTCGTCCACAGTCTTGACAAAGCCGTCCAGGCCGAAACGTACCATGAGCGGATGGCCGGTGACCAGGCCGACGATGGCAGCGCCGGCGCGGTTGCCGACCGATTTGTTGTTGATTGCGGTGTCGCCCAGGGCGAGATAAGCCGCTTCCAGGAGGACGTCTTTTTCAATGCGGAGGCAGTCTTCCGTGGAATAGACGGGCGTGCCGTCGGCGCGGCGGGCAGTGCAAGTCAGGTCATAGGCATTGGCCAGCCTGACGACGCGGCCGCCGTCCATGCCGGCAGTGCCCAGGCGGCTGGATGACCAGTAGCCGGTCCAAAGCTTGCGGTTCGGGACATTGGGTGGCACGACCAGTTCGTCAGTCGGCAAGTTGTTGATATTGAGGGCAGCCACGCGGGGGTCGCAGTCAGCGTATTCGTTGTAGGTGTAGCCGGCCATCACCAGGTAGGTGGGGACGACCTCAGCCAGGCGAAGCAGGATGGCGCGCACTCCGGCGGCATGCTCAGGATTTCCGTGCAGGGCATAGGCGGTGGACAGCGGCTCCACCAGGTTGAGGACGTAGTGGAGTTTGCGGGCGCGGATGATGCCGGCTGGATTGGCTCGGCTGTGCCGGTAGCCAAAGCAGTGGAAGGTCGGTCCTTCGACAAACCGGAAGACCTGGCGCGGGTCCCAGGTGCTGGTGAGTTCGACGGTTTCCGGGTAGTTCGGATTAGGGAAGACGGTGTCGCACTGGCGGCAGATGATTTGATCCGGGTTTTCGACGCTCCAGCGCCAGACATTATTAGGGAGCCAGCGCAGTCCCTTGTCTCGGCAGGCCGGACATGGGCTGGTGTTGCCAGCAGTGGTGACTTCGACCATGTTGGTGAGAAAGTCAGGGGCGGCCAGGGTGACGAGGATTCTGTCAGCCTGGTTGCGGACGGCTTCGGCGTATTTTGCCGCCCAGGGGTAGGCGGCGATGTTGCGCTGGGCCCGCTCGAGGTCCGCCGGCTTGAGCAAGCCAGCCGGATGGGTGACCTGTTCGCGGAAAGTACGCCAGTGGGATATGTCGATCGGATCGCCATAGGCAATCCGAACAGCGGGCGCCGGCGCTGCCAAGGCTGCGGTTGTCGGAATGAGAAACGTGGCGAGCAGACAAAAGGAAAAATTACGGTGCATGGCTTACGTCCTCTTTTAATCACGGAATATTTAGGGTGGGCGACCGTCCATAACCTATTTTTTTAACCACGAAAAACACGAAAGGACACGAAATTTTTGTTTTTTGGGTTGTTTTTGTAACCACTGAACACACGGAATATACGGAAATTTTTGTATATGGTTGTTGTTCGTCGGGATAGGATTGC
>JAAZKI010000354.1 GCA_012799905.1 Lentisphaerota bacterium
CGGAAGTTTGAATTGCATGTTGGCAGGCTAAAGCCTGCGGGACATACAGCAAACTAAAGTTTGAACTACATACGGCGGCAAGCGAGGTACACACGGCAAGCTGAAGTTTGAACTACATGCGAGATACGTGAGATATGTAAGCAGGCTAAAGCCTGCGGGACATACGGCAAACTAAAGTTTGAACTACGTGCTCGTGCAAGCGAGGTAGATGCGGCAAGCGGAAGTCAAGTGCTCGTCATCACGTTTCGCGCCTCAATGAAAAATGCGCAGGCGCTCGGCCATTGGCAGGTAGTCTTTCGCCCTCGGCGCGGCAGTTATGCCGCCAAACGGCATTTGAGCAATCAGGCGCCAGGACGACGGCAGGTCAAAAGCCTTCGTGACCTCGGCTTCAATCAAGTTGCTGTAATGCTGCAAGCTGGCGCCCAGGCCGACTTCCGCTAATTGGCACCAAATCGCAAATTGCAACATGCCATTGGATTGCTCTGCCCAAATCGGAAAATTGGCCCGATAAGTCGGATATTCATTGCCAAGGTCCGTCGTCACCTCGGTGTCATCAAAAAACAGAAGCGTTCCGCGACCGGCGGCAAAGCTGTCGATTTTGTCTTCTGTGGGTTTAAACTGCGTGGCTGGGACAATCTTGCGCAACGCGTCTTTGACGATATTCCACAGCTGCTGATGACGGGCGCCGAAAAGAAGCACGACGCGCTGGCTTTGGCAGTTGAAGGCAGACGGCGCCTCCCGCTGAATTGAGCTGATCAGCTCAACAATCACCTCGTCAGAGATAGGACTGCTGCTATCCAAACCATAGATGGAACGGCGGTTGCGAACAAGCTCGAGAAATTTTTTGTTAGCCATGTCTTCTTTTTTCCTTTATCAAAATAATTAGTGTGTTGCTGCTGTCCTTGGGCGGCGGCCAGAACTGATCAACGTACTTATTTAGAAACGCGCCTGCGCCAAAAGTCGCATTGACGACAGCGATTCTGCGTCCGCTACCCTAACGCCGTTTCCGAGCGTTCCTGAAATTTTGCTTTTTTTTTGAGCTCACTGATTTGACAGCCGACATATCGGCAGTACAGTATAGCTTAGTTTCAATTTTCAGATTGTTTTTCCGCCTTACTCACAGGTATCATTTTGTCAAGCACCCTCAACAACCTGGCCATCGTCATTAGCATTGACGTCGTTGTCCTAGTTGACAACGTCGTCTTGGTGCATGCCCCAGGTGGTTGTTGAGTTTTTCCCATTTACTCAAAGTTTTTCTCAGCGAAACCTGCGGCAGTACTAAGACAGCCGCAGGTTTTTTGTTTTTTACGTCACCTTCTTTTCAACATCAGCCTCTCATCCGCCATGTCAACTGCCATCAACATCCTAGTCATTAGCATTAGCGTCGACGTTATTGTCCTACGGGACATTAGCGTCGTACCGGCTGAACCAGGATGTTCTTGAATAACTATAAGGTGAAAAATTTTCAAGACTCCTGGGCAAAGCCGGCCCAGGGGTCTTTTTTTGATGCCGAACCGAGAATCAGCAGAACTCTCCAGGAGAAAACATGAAAATCACAGGAGCAGAATTAATCATCCGCGCCCTCATCAGCGAGGGTGTTGACTGCGTATTTGGATATCCCGGCGGCGCTGTTCTTAACATCTACGACGAATTGTATAAATTCAGCGCCCAGATCAAGCATATCGCTACGTGCCACGAGCAAGGCGCCGTCCATGCTGCGGACGGCTATGCCCGCGTCAGCGGCAAAGTCGGTGTTGTCATCGCCACCTCCGGACCCGGCGCCACCAATTTAGTGACTGGGATCGCCAATGCCTACCTTGACTCTGTTCCGTTGGTGGCCATCACCGGCAATGTGGCTTGTCCGTTCATCGGCAAGGACAGTTTCCAGGAAGTCGACATCACCGGCGTGACCATGCCGATCACCAAGCACAACTACATCGTCAAGGACGTCAACCGCCTGGGTGATGTCATCCATCAGGCGTTCGCCATTGCCCGCAGCGGCCGCCCGGGACCGGTGCTGATCGACATCCCCAAGGACGTGCAACAATGCGAATGCGAATACGTCGAGTATATCCACCAGCCAGCGCCGGTCGCCACCAACGGTCGCTCGACTCTGCGCAAGGCGGCAGAACAGATCAACGACTGCAAACGGCCCTACATCTATATCGGCGGCGGCGTCATCAAATCCAACGCCACCGAAGAGCTGCTCGAATTCGCTGATCGCATCGACGCCCCTATCGGCAGCAGCATGATGGGACTGGCCGCAGTCCCGCACGACCATCCGCGGTTCCTCGGCATGACCGGCATGCACGGCAAATACGCCGCCAGCCAAATTCTGGCCGAATCCGACCTCCTGATCGCCATCGGAACCCGCTTCTCTGACCGAGCCACGGGCAATAAAACCGAATTCACCAAAGGCAAGAAAGTCATCCATATCGACATTGACCCGTCCGAAATCGGCAAGAACATCCCTGCGTACGTAGCGCTGCTTGGCGACGTCAAAACCGTCTTGCAGCAGTTGTTGGCAGGGGTGAAACAGCGCAACCGCCCGAGTTGGCGCCAGGCTGTGCAGGCCATCAAGGATTCCTCGGACAACCGCCTTGAGATGCCCCCGGATCAACTCAACCCGGAGACTGTCATCAAGGCTGTGCGTCGTCACGCCAGCGACGACACGGTGGTCTGCACCGACGTGGGCCAGCACCAGATGTGGACCGCCCAGTATTACGATTTCTCTCGGCCGCGGACGTTCATCACCTCCGGCGGCCTGGGCGCCATGGGATTCGGCATGGGTGCAGCCATCGGCGCCTGTTTCGGTACTGGCGGTCGCAAGACCATCCTGTTCACCAGCGACGGCAGTTTCCACATGAACATGAACGAGTTGGCCACCGCTGTTTCCAACCAATTGCCCCTGGTCATTGTTCTGCTCAACAACAATGCCCTCGGCATGGTTCGGCAGTGGCAGGCCATGTTCTTTGAACAGCGTTATTCCAACACCAGCCTGGCTCGGCGCACCGACTATGTCCGCCTGGCTGAAGCCATGGGCGCGGTCGGCTTCAAGGTCGACACCCTCAGCCAACTCGAACCAGCCCTGGCCAAAGCCTTTGCCGAAACCGGGCCAGTCCTGATCGAAGTCACCATTGACCAAGACGCCAAGGTGCTGCCGATGATTCCGCCCAACGGCACTATCCACGACATCATCCTGAAAGCCTGAACAAGCAAGGGAGAATACTCATGGACAACGACGAATTTGTCATCTCAATGCTAGTGAACAACGAGGCCGGCGTGCTGACCAGGGTTTCCGGCCTGTTCGCCCGACGCGACTTCAACATCGACAGCCTCTCGGTCGGCGTGACTGAACAGCCCGGCCTGTCGCGCATCACTATCACCGCCCACGGCGACGACTACCTCAAGGATCAAATCATCAAGCAACTGGCCAAACTCCAGGACGTCAAGGTCGTCAAGCCGATGCCCTTCAACAATTCGGTCATGCGCGAACTGCTTTTGATTAAAGTGCAAGCTGATCGGGATACGCGCAGCGCCCTGCTGGAGGCGGCCTCGGTGTTCCGCGCCAAGGTAGTTGATCTGAAGAGCGACTCAATCATCCTGGAAATTACTGGCGAGCGCTCCAAGTGCGAAGCCTTCATTGAATATCTGCGTCCCTATGGCATCGTGGAGTTGTGCCGAACCGGCTTGACCTCTATTTCGCGAGGCCTGAAGCCCTTGAAAGACAGCAAATCATTTGTAGAAGAAAATTCAGCAAAGGAGTAAAAACATGGCTACGATCTATTACGAAAGCGACTGCGATGTAAATGTTTTAAAGAACAAGAAGGTTGCGGTCATCGGCTACGGCAGTCAGGGCCATGCGCACGCGCTCAACCTGAAGGTGAGCGGCGTCGAGGTGATGGTTGGCTTGTACGAAGGCTCGCCGTCCAAGGCCAAGGCTGAAGCGCGCGGCCTCAAGGTCTGCAACACGGCCGAAGCGGTTCAGGCGGCTGACGTCATCATGGTCCTGGTCAACGATGAAAAACAAGCAGCCTTGTATCAGAAGGACATCGCGCCGCACCTGACTGCTGGCAAGACCTTGGCCTTTGCGCACGGCTTCAACATCCACTACGGCCAAATCAAGCCCCCTGCTGACGTTGACGTAATCATGGTCGCGCCAAAAGGCCCTGGCCATACTGTCCGCAGCCAATTCACTGAAGGCAAAGGCGTGCCCTGCCTGGTGGCGGTGCATCAGGACGCCAGCGGCAAGGCGCTGGCCACCGCCCTGGCCTACGCCAACGCCATCGGCGGCGCCCGCGCCGGCGTCCTGCTGACGACGTTCAAAGAGGAAACCGAAACCGACTTGTTTGGCGAACAAGCCGTGCTCTGCGGCGGCGTCACCAGCCTGATCAAAGCCGGATTCGAAACCCTGGTCGAAGCCGGCTACCAGCCGGAAAGCGCGTATTTCGAATGCCTGCATGAAATGAAGCTGATCATCGACCTGGTCGTTCAGGGCGGCTTGTCATTCATGCGCTATTCGATCAGCGATACGGCTGAATACGGCGACTACAGCGTGGGCAAGAAAATCATCACTGACGAAGTGAAGGCGGAAATGCGCAAGGTTCTCGACCGCATCCAGGACGGCAGCTTTGCCCGCGAATGGATTTTGGAAAACCAGGCCCAACGCCCGCATTTCAATGCCATGCGCCGCCTGGAGAAAGAGCATTTGATTGAAAAGACCGGCGCTGAACTGCGCGCCAAGATGAACTGGAACATGCCCAAATACGAAGAGTAATCGTGCCGGGTCAGTCATTGATACTCGGGATTCTGACGAACAGCGAAGCCGAGAAAGGGGCGAGGGGCGAGGGGAGCTTGGACTACGCTGTCCATCACGCCAACAAAGTCCACATCTCTTTGCGCCGCAGGCGCTTAACCATGCTTAACCCCAGGCTTTAGCCTGGGGCGGGATGACTCCAAAATCGGCGCCTCTTAGAGGCGCTACAGTACACTAACCCATTACGAATAATCATCTTCCACGCATTCGGCCGGAATGATGGCCGTCCTTCCGGCCGAATGCTTCTTCTCGTCTTTAACGGCCATCCCCTGCCCTATCCATCCTTTTCCCCGTCAACCCAGCCTATTGACGCCATTTTTTTGAGGTACAAAACATGAATTCCGCTCAAATCACCGAAGGAGTTGAAAGAGCCCCGCAACGTTCTTTGCTGAAAGCCATGGGCTTGACCCAGAAAGAACTTGAGCGTCCATTGATCGGTGTGGTCAACTCCTTCAACGAGGTGGTGCCTGGCCACACTCAACTGCCGCTCATCGCTCAGGCAGTAAAAAATGGCGTGTTGGCTGCTGGCGGAACACCGCTTGAATTCAACACCATCGGCGTCTGCGACGGTCTGGCCATGGGCCATCGCGGCATGAAATACTCCCTGTGCACCCGGGAACTCATCGCCGACAGCATCGAATGCATGGTCAATGCCCATTGTTTTGACGGCCTCGTCTTCATTCCCAACTGTGACAAGATTGTGCCGGGAATGATAATGGCGGCCGCCC
>JAAZKI010000070.1 GCA_012799905.1 Lentisphaerota bacterium
AAGAAGTTCGTGGAGCGAATTCAAGGCGTTATATCACATCGTGAAACAATGGATTACGCCAGTGATTAGGCTGGCTGATCTCAAGGCGAACTGGAATACGTTCAGAAGGATGCTCCGGCAGCTGCCGAGAAAAAGACTCATGCAAATGGAAGCATTTTTCGCCATGGAAGAATTCTTCGCCAAGGAAACAAGTTAGCGCCTATGCCCCTCGCCCCTCGCCCCTAAAAAAATCCCCTCGCCCCTAAAAAAAGCCCCTCGCCCCTAAAAAAAGCCCCTCGCCCCTAACCAAAAGGATGCCTTCCATGACGAAGAACCTCCTCTCCCATGCAACCAGCTCTCTTTGCCGCCTCATGTTTGGCTTGATTCTTGCCCTAGTTCTCGTCCCCCGCACCGTTGCCGAGGACGTCAACCAATGGCGGGGAACCGGCCACCGCGGTATCTATAAAGAAACCGGCCTTCTGAAAACGTGGCCGGCCAGCGGCCCGCCCATGCTCTGGAAAACGTCCGGCCTCGGCTCTGGCTACTCTTCCCCCACCATCGTCAATGGCAAAGTCTACTTCACCGGCATGAAGGACGGCGGCGGCGGCAAAGTTGAATTCATGACCTGCTTAGACGCTGCCAAGGGGAAAATCCTCTGGCAGACTGAATACGGCAGCTCGTGGACGCGCCAGTATCCCGCTGCGCGCACCACGCCAACTGTCAGTGATGGTGAGGTCTTCGCAATTTCCGGCAGCGGCGAAGTCGTCAAGCTCAATGCCGAAACTGGCGCCCTGCTCTGGAAAATCGACGCCAAGAAGACCTTCGGCGGCGTTAATGGCAGCTGGGGCACGGCAGAAGCGCCGCTGGTTGATGACCGGGCCGTCTATTTCACTCCAGGCGGCTCGCAAACCACCATGGTCGCCTTAGACCGCAAAAACGGCCGCACCCTCTGGAAGACGAAATCGCTCAACGACAAGGCCAGCTACGTCACCCCGACCCCAATCCGGTACAACAACGTCCGCCAGATCATTGGCGCCACCACCAATTACGTCTTTGGCGTCAACCCTGCCAATGGCGACATGGTCTGGTCAATCAACTTCGCCAAAATCCTCGATGCTGGCCGCAAAATCAACCGCTACGACATCCTGATCAACTCGCTGGTGCATCGCGACGGCAAGCTGTTTCTGTCCAACGGCTACAACCACGGCTCCATGATGTTCCAGCTTAACAAAAACGCCACTAAGGCCGAAGTGCTCTGGACCAACCAAGACCTGTGCTCGCAGCATCATGGCTTCGTCTGGCTTGATGATTTCATCTTCGGCACCTCGCACTTCTCCCGCAAATGGACCTGCATCAATGCCAAAACCGGCAAAACCGTATTTTCACAACGTCTCAACGGCGTTGGACAGGGCCAGATAATCGCGGCGGACGGCATGATTTATGTCTATGACTCCGAGCGCGGCAATGTAATTCTCGTCAAGCCGAATCCCAGCTCCTTTGACGAAGTGTCCCGTTTCCCCATCCGCGACGGTCAGCAGGAGCACTGGTGCCACCCGGTCATCGCCAACGGCACCCTCTATCTCCGCCATGGTGACGTCGCCCTGGCCTTCAACCTGAAGCAGTAAACCGCCTTAACTCCTGACCAAGGAAGCCACTAGCCATGCGACTTCTCTTCTGCGCCTGCCGGCTTTATCATCATATCGACCCCGATGCTCTGGACGCTCTGACCGCTGCCTGCCGCGCCCAGGGCTATGAAGTGACAATCGTCCCTGACCTGTGCCGCCTGGCCGCCAAGCGTGGCCAGCAGCACGATTCCTGCGACTGGATCGTGGCCTGCCACCCCCGCGCCATCCGGGCTATGTTTCCAGACCACCCGGCTGACCGCATCATCAACCTCCGAACCGGCAGCGTCGCAGAAGCCGCTGAAACCCTCGGTGTGACACTCGGCCAGGAGACAGTCACGGGAGCTCCTGTCAAAGAACCGACCGACCAGGAAACTTGGATTCCCTGGTTTCCCGTGATCGACCGGGAACGCTGCATCAATTGCGGCAAATGCGTGGACTTCTGCATGTTCGGAGTCTATACCAAAGACTCATCGGGTCAGGTGCAGGTCACTTCTCCGGCCAATTGCAAAACTGACTGCCCTGCCTGCGCCCGCATGTGCCCGCGCCAGGCAATCATCTTCCCAAAAGCCAAGGAAGAGCCCATCAACGGCGCCGAGCCGACGACGACCGGCCGCCCTGCTGCCGATGATGCCGGCGGCGGCCTGCTGGCCCGCTTGCGGTCGCGCAACGCTGCCAAGCGCTCTGTCCCACCCCTGTTCAAAGACGACCCATCATGAATCCCGTCGCCCTGTATCGCATTGCCCGCGGCTGTTCCTGGCCGGTGTTGCGACGCATCGTCGTCAACTTCGCCTGGCGCGGCGCCGGCGCAGTTCGCGCTTTTGAAAAACGCCTTCAGACCAGGGCGCCGTTCTTCCCTGCCTTTCTAATGCTTTCCATCACCAATCAATGCCAGCTGCGCTGCCGAGGCTGCTGGGTACAGCCGACCACACCGCCGCAGCAGCTGTCACGGCAGCAGCTGGACGCCTTGGTTGAACAAGCTAACCAGCAACGGTCATACTTCTTCGGCATCCTCGGCGGCGAACCGCTCCTCCATCAGGACCTACTGGACTTCTTCGCTGCCCATCCGAAATGCTACTTCCAGCTGTACACCAATGGCATTGCCCTGACCCACGAAACCGCTGCCAAGCTGGCGCGGCTCGGCAATGTCACACCCATCATCAGCATTGAAGGATTGCAAGAAGAATCTGCCCGCCGCCGCGGCCGCGAAGATGTCTTCCAACGCGCTATCAGCGCCCTCGAAGCATCAGTCCAAGCCGGGTTGTTCACCGGCGTCGCCGCCAGCATCACTAAGCAAAATTTCGCTGAATTGGTCTCAACGGACTACCTCGACCTGCTCGTCCACAGGGGCGTGCATTACATCTGGTACTACATCTACCGCCCTGTCGGCGCCCACCCCGAGCCGGAAAACGCCCTTGACCGCGAACAAATCAAAATCCTGCGGCAATTCATCGTCGACCAGCGACGCTCAGCCAAGCTGCTCATCATTGACGCCAGCTGGGACCACCAAGGCAATGCGCTCTGCCCTGGTGCGACCGGCATATCCCACCACATCGCGCCCTCCGGCGCTGTTGAATTCTGCCCGCCTATGCAATTCTGCTCCGGATTCCTCAATGCAACGGCTGACAACCTCAAACCCATCCTGCAAGAGGACGACTTTCTGCGCCAGCTCAGGACTTTCATCGCTGACCGCACCCGCGGCTGCATCCTCTTGGAAGACCCAGCCGCCCTGGCGGATTTCTTGCGCCAACATGGCGCTATTGACTCGTCCAATCGCGATGCCCTAACCGAACTCGACCAGGCGGCAGTTCTGCCAGGACACAATGACCCCGACGGCGTCATCCCGGAAAAATCGTGGCTCTACCGACTGGCAAAAAAATACTACTTTTGTGGATTTGGCGCTTATGGCTGACCTCATCACCCCACCGGCGCCGGACACCCCTGACCACGCCGAACAAAATCATCCCTTGCACCCGCAAGCCGTGCCCCCCACCCCGGAACAGCGCCGCGAGCTGCGGACGCGCCTGCGCGCCTATGTCGACGCCTTCCAGCTCATCCCGCCGGTGCCGCGGGCACGGCTGCTCAGCCTGACCACGGACTTCCTGGCCAAACACGACATTCCGGAGCAATGGCGCGACTGGTGCGCTGTCACGGTCAGCAACGCCATCTGGGAAAAAGCCATCCGCCGCATCCCACGTGAACGACGCCTGCTTCTCCTGCCATTCTGCCTCCGTGACCGCGACAGCTGTTCAGCCACCTTTGATGATCTCGGACTCCTGTGCAACGATTGCGGCCGCTGCTTGATCCCGGCCTGGCAGAAGCAGGCCGAACAACTCGGCATGGCGCCCCTGGTCGCAGAATCATCGTCCCGCGTCGCTGCCTGGGTCGAAGCCGGCGAAATTGAGGCTGTGATCGGCGTGTCCTGCCTGGATGCTCTGGGCAAGGCCTTCCCTTCCTTGAACCGCCATGCCGTGCCGGGATACGGCATCCCCCTGAATCGCGATGGCTGCAAAAATACGAACTTCGACCATGACGAACTGCTCTATGCACTGGCGCTCCCCGAGGAAAACCCAATTTCCACGCCACCCCTGGGCGAGCTCAAAAGCCACATCGAGACTCTGTTCCAGGACGACTCCCTGCGCCATCACTTCGCCATCGCCGAACACAACGACCTAAGCCAATTCCAGGCAGCTGCAATCGGCGCCCTGTCTAAACACGGCAAGCACTACCGGCCCCTGCTGACCACCCTGGTCTACCTGGCCTTAACTGAATCCAGCGAAATTCCAGCCTGGGTTGACCGCATTGCCATCGCCGTCGAATGTTTCCACAAAGCATCGCTTATCCATGACGATATCGAAGACGATGACGATTACCGATATGGCGAGGAAACCATCCATTACCAGCTGGGTGTGCCCATCGCCATCAACGTCGGCGACTACTTGCTCGGCGAAGGCTACCGCCTGCTGGCCTCCAATCAGCTCCCGGCGTCGCAGCGAGCCGAATTGGTCGCCGCCGCTGCGGAGGGGCACTGCCAGCTGAGCATCGGCCAAGCTCGCGAATTTGAACTCCACCATGACCAGCCCAGCCTCGACACGGTCATAAATACCTTCCGGCTCAAAACCGCGCCGGCCTTTCACGTCGCTTTCCTCCTGGGTGCCATCGCTGCTGGCAAGGCAGACGACCATCGCGAAATCCTGCTCCACCTGTCCAACGCACTCGGCGTGGCCTATCAGCTCCTGGATGACCTTGAGGACGACAACCCGGCGTCCCTGGTCACCCTGCTCAGCCAGACCAACAGCGTTTCCCAGCCAGAGGCGGCCGCCACCGTCCTCAACCTGTACCGCGACTATCGCAACCAGGCGTTCAACGCCATCGACCAAGTCAACAACATGCAACTGAAAATCCTCCTCGCGCGCGTCACAGAAAATATCCTCCCAGAAAAATGACGCCTCACGCCTGGATTAGCTGTCGCCTTTTCTTTGACCAGCCTTCCAGACTCTGCATATGTCACGCTCACTTTCAACCCTCATGTTCCAGACTATCCGCGCTGGCTGGCAAAAATGCCATCCTGAGACTGGCGCGCGGATGCACGCGTTCATGCGTTCCCAGCTGGTCCAGCCAGGCGGATTCGCTGACCGACGCGGCCAGCCTGACCTCTACTACACTATGTTTGGCCTGCTCTTCGCGGCCGCAACCGAGATGCCGATTGATCTGAACGCCACGGAGCGCTATCTCCAAAGCTTCGCTCCGCAATCTCTCGACCTGGTGCACCTGGCCAGCTTGACCCGCTCGCACTTGCTGCTCAAGTACCTCCGCCGCCCTCACCTCGCAACCTGGCCGCGTCAGACACTGCCGCCAACGCTGCGCAACGCTTATAACGCCCTTGACACCGGCGAGTTAGAGCGCTTTCCGCATCGTGACCCGCGCTCGCCTTATTCGCAAATGCTCCGTTGGTCACTGGCTGAAGACCTCGGTCTGAACTATATCCACCAAAACCTGGACCAATATCGCCAGCCGGACGGCATGTTCGCCAATCTCCCCGGCGATGACGCCCCAGCCGTCAATGCCACTGCGGCTGCGCTCGTGCTTCTGAACGCCAACGGCGCAGACCGACGCACCCTACAGCCTGACTTGCAGCGGCTCGCTGACTTGCAGACCCCGGAAGGCGGCTTTCCCGCCATGCCCTCCACCCCAGTTGCTGACCTGCTCTCAACCGCCACCGCCAGCCTGGCGCTGACCTGCTGCCAACACCCCCTGCCCTATTCTCTTAAGCCATTTCTACGCCAGACCATCACCCCGGCCGGCGGATTTGCCGCCATCCCCGGCGATGACGCCCCTGACCTGGAATACACTATCTACGGCCTGATGGCCATGGGACTGACCAGATGACTTCCCAAGACTATCAACGATTGAGCTCCGAACTGCTGGCTCGCCGCCGGCCAACCGGCGACTGGAACGGCCGCCTGGCCTCATCAGCCATATCGACCGCGACCTCCGCCATCGCCCTCTATGAACTCGACCACGTCCGCCATGCCCAGCCCATCGCTGCCGCCTGCCAGTGGCTGGCTGACACCCAGCTCGACAACGGCGCTTGGGGAGACACCCCAGAATCCCCGCCTAACCTGACCGCCAGCCTGCTCGCAGGCGCGGCCCTGATGCGAACAAAAACTAACCCGGCAGCCGCAGCCAAAGCCCAGAAATACCTGACCACAGTCCTCGGCGAATTCTCACCAACGGCCGTCCGCGCCGCCATTCTGAAAAAATACGGCAAGGATTTGACTTTTGCCGTGCCCATCCTCGCCCTCTGCACTGCCACTGGACTGCTGAATGATTGCGACTACCCGTGGCAAAAAATGCCGCAATTGCCCTTTGAGCTGACGCTTCTGCCCCGGGCATGCTACCGCTTCCTCAACCTCCGAGTCGTCAGCTACGCCCTTCCGGCCCTGATGACCATCGGCATCGCCCAGGCAACCCAAGCCCGACCAGGGCTGGTGAATTCCTTCCGACGCCGGCTGATTCCAGCCGTGCTGCGCCGACTCATCCCCTTGCAGCCGCTCTCCGGCGGCTTCCTGGAAGCCGCCCCACTCACCGCCTTCTGCATCATCTGCCTCGCCGCTGCCAATCACCGCGGCCATCAGGTCGCCCGCGAAGGCGAACGATTCCTGCTCACAACCGTCCGGCCCGACGGCTCCTGGCCGATTGACACCAGCCTGGCGCAATGGTGCACCTCCCTGGCCGCTAAAGCAGTCGCGCCAGTCCTGTCCGACGCTGAACGCAACGCTCTTGCCGAACTGATCCGAAAACGCCAGTTTGACGATGTCCATCCATTCACCGGCGCTCAGCCCGGCGGCTGGGCCTGGACGTATCAGTCCGGCGCTGTCCCTGACGCCGATGACTCCTCCGCCGCCCTGATCGCCCTCCATGCCCTGCAACCAGACCAACCAACGACAGCCGTTGCCAAGGGCTGCGCCTGGCTGATGCAGCTGCAAAACCGTGACGGCGGCATCCCGACCTTCTGCCGAGGCTGGGGAAAACTGCCTTTTGACCGCAGCTGTCCTGACATCTCTGCCCACGCCTTCCACGCTCTTGACCTCTGGCGCGACGCTCTCCCGCCAAGCAACCGCCGCCAAGTCGAACGCAGCCAGCAACGCATCCTCGACTTCCTCGCGAACAACCAACAGCCGGATGGCTCCTTCCTCCCGCTCTGGTTCGGCGAACAACTGTCACCAAATGGCCTGGCGCCAGTCTATGGCGCTGCGGTCGTCCTCGAAAATACTCCTGGCCTGACCGCGCCATGGCGTCTCCGCGCCCGCGATTACCTGCTCGCCGCTCAACTTCCTTCCGGCGGCTGGGGCGCAGACGCCCGGAAAGACGCCCCCGCTCGCTTCCTCTTCACCGCCAGAGCCGTTGCCGCCCTCGCCGTCTGCCCAGGCCAAGAAGTTGACGAAGCCATCCAGAGAGGCCTTGACTTCCTGCGCACAGCACCGCCCGACCTCGACGACTTGCCCCCCGAACCGATCGGATTATATTTCTCCGAGCTGTGGTACTCCGAACAACTGTACCCCCACATCTTTCTGACCAGAGCCTTTCTGGCCGCCAGCCAGCGTCAAAATCAAGCCATCGGCTGAACCAGCCTAAAACCATGCGCGACCGCCTCATCATCGCTCTTTTCACCGGCATCTACCTGGCCGCAGCAGCGGTCGGCATTGTCGCCTTTGCCACCGTCACCCCCAGCCGGGATATCACCCGTTCATTGCCGGACATGGACGGCTCTGAAACCCGCGCCGCCGCCATTGATGACGTGGCCATCGGCGAAAACTTCCAGCGTTTCCCAACGACGGAACCGGAAGCCGACGCAGAGGACTACCCCTGGCCAGGCTTCCGCGGGCCGCGGCGGGACAATATCGCCGACAACGCGCCGCCGCTTGGGCACGACTGGCCCCCGGACGGCCCGCCGCTGCGCTGGCGAGTTTCGCTCGGCGAAGGCTACGCCGCCCCAGTCGTGGCCAAACAACGCGTCTATGTGCTTGATTATCTGGAAGAAGAGAAAGCCGATGCACTGCGCTGCTTCTCCCTGAAGGACGGGGGCGAATTGTGGCGCCGTTCCTACCGCAATGACATCCGCCGCAATCACGGCAAGTCGCGCACCGTCCCGGCCGTCGCCGCTGACACAGTCGTCACCATCGGCCCCAGAGCGCATGTGATGGCCGTTGACGCACTCTCCGGCGACCTGCTCTGGACCCGTGACATGATTCGACAAGACGGCGCAGAAGTCCCGCAATGGTACACCGGCCAATGCCCGCTCATTGATGGCGACCGCGCTATCCTGGCCCCAGCCGGCGACAACGCCCTCCTGCTCGCCATCGACCTCAGAACCGGCGACACGGTCTGGGGCCTGCCTAACGACCTCGGCCTCAAAATGTCCCACAGCTCTGTCATGATCATGACCTTAAACGAGGTGAAACAATATGTCTATGCCGGTCTCGGCGGCATCATCGGCGTCTCTATGGACGGCGAGCTGCTCTGGAGTTCTCACGACTGGCAACCGCCGGTCTGGGCGCCTTCACCAGTCCAAATCAGCCAGGAGCGGTTGTTCCTGGCCGCAGGCTATGGCATGGGCTCGGCTCTGCTGCAAGTAACCCATGACCAAAACGGCTGGCATACCACGCTCCTGGGCAAATGGAAACCGACTCTCGCGCCGGCTGCCGAGCAGCAGACGCCCATCTTCCATCAGGGCATGCTCTTCACCATCCAACCCAAGGACGCCGGCGCACGGCGCGCTCAGCTGGTCGCTGCTGACCCCAACCGACTGCCAGACATTGTCGCCGCGTCCGGACGCGAAATGCGGTTCGGCATAGGACCGTTCCTGCAGGCTGATGAGAAATTCTGGATTCTTGACGATGATGGCCAACTGTCCATCGTCGCGTTTCAAGACAATGCCTTCACTCTCCTCGGCCGCCATCGCGTTCTCCCCGGCGTTGACTCCTGGGGTCCCATCGCCCTTGCCGGTGACCTCATGCTCGTCCGCGATTCCACCTCCATGGCGTGCCTGGAACTGAAAAGGACCAACCCATGAAATTATCCCTGCCGCAATTCGTCCTGTTTGCCTTGGGACTGCTCGTTCTCGCAGGCTCAGGCATCCTGATCTTCCGCCTGAACTCAGCCGGCCCAGAGCACGTCGCGGAAAACGCCGAGATGACAGTGCTGCCAGACGTCCCAGAACCGCCGCCATTGCAGCTGAATGGGTTGGAATTCAGCGTTGACCGCGAACGCTTCCTCGTCCAAGCCAAATCAATCGCCACCGGCGAAACCGTCTGGGAATCAACCGGAATGGATCGCCTCATCATCCCTGGAGATGCGTTTCCCCTTGATATCTCACCGGAGGGCAATCTCTGGGTCGGCAACGTCGGCCGCAAACGCCTGGAGCAGCTTGACCCGCAAACCGGGCGCTTCCTCGCCTCCTGGGCGCCGCAGGAGAAATTCAAAGGCTGCTGCAACCCAGTCCGCTTCGCCGCTCTCCGGAACGGACATTTTGTCACCGTTGAAAAAGGCGTCCGCCAGGCCCGCGTGTTCGACCCTGCCGGAAACGCAGTCCGCGTCATCACGGACGAGCTGTCGGCTTCCGAATTCAACTACCAGCTCGTCCATGTCCCTGACTGCGTTTATATTATTGACAAGCAATTAAACCGCGTCTGGACCGTGCCTGATCCGGAAGCTCCGGAACAGTAGCCTTTGGCCGCCAGTCGCGCCTTTTTCGCCAACCCATTTTCCCCTTTTTCTTGATTATGACCCGCCGCGAGTTTATCACTTCTGCCATTCGCCTGGCCCTTGTCGCCTTCCTGGCCCGGCTGCTGTTCCGGTCGTCCCGCACTTCCCGCGCGCCGCTCCAGGATCGCTGCCGCAGCCAGGGAGTCTGCCGCGGCTGCCACTACCTCGCTACCTGCGGCCACCCCACCGCGCGCTCATTCCGGGAGGCCACCCGATGAACCGACGACGCTTTGTACAATACCTGTTCGGCGCAATCCTGGCTCTGCCCGTCCTCAACCTGCTCCGCAAACGCCAGCGGCCAGCCAGGACGTTCTGGCAAATCGATCCGAGAAAATGTATCCAATGCGGCAAATGCGCCACTGCCTGCGTCAAAAAACCGTCCGCCGTCAAGTGCATCCACCAATACGCCAGCTGCGGCTACTGCGACTTCTGCAGCGGCTACTATCATGATGACCGCGTTCGCTTTGACACGGCCGCCGAAAACCAGCGCTGCCCAACGGGCGCTATCACCAGGACGTTCATCGAAGACCCCTATTTTGAATACAAAATCAACGAGGAGCTCTGCATCGGCTGCGGCAAATGCGTCAAAGGCTGCGCCTCTTTCGGCAATGGCTCGCTATTCCTGCAAGTCCGTCACAACCTCTGCCTCAATTGCAACCAGTGCCAAATCGCGCTGGTTTGCCCAGCCCATGCCTTTGTCAAGGTGCCGGCTGATAAGCCCTATATTTTCAAGACTCTTCCCGGGGAGGCGACGACATGATCTCTCTTCCCGCTTTGCTAACGCCGGCCCTGGCTCAAATCACTGCCCAGGCCAGATTCCCCAAGCCGGAATTCCAAGACTACACCGAGCCGCTTCTGGAAATGGAGCTGGAGGCGTCCCTGTTCGACGATGGCTGGCTCCGAGTCGCCATCCTGGTTGGACTCCTGCTGCTGGCAGGCTTGGCCGCGCATCGCTGGAAATCACGCAAGGCCCTGCTTGCCATTTCCGGCCTGACCCTCGTCGTCTGCGGATTCTGGCTGCGCCCCTGCCCTTGTCCAGTCGGATTGCACCTCAACCTGACAGCGGCCTGGACAGACAGCTACGCTCTCCCGCTCAGGCTCACCTTGCTTGCTGTGCTTCCGCTCGCCGTCGCCCTGCTATTTGGCCGACTTTTCTGCATTGGCGGCTGCCCGCTTGGCGCCATCCAGGAACTCGTCCACCTGAAAACTGTACGAGTCCCTTTAGCTCTTGACCGCCTGCTCCACTTCCTGCCAATCGCCATCCTTCTTCTCTCCGTCGTTGTCGCGGCTGCGGGGGGCGGTCTCCGGCTCTGCCATCTCGATCCGTTCTTTCCGATTTTCACCTTCACCTTCGCTGTCCCGCAAGTCATCTTAGGGATTGCGCTGCTGGCTCTCGGCATTTTTGTTTCCAGGCCATTCTGTCGCTATCTCTGCCCCTACGGCGTCCTGCTCCGATTCTTTGCCACCTTCACCGTCAAGAAGCTCACCATCACACATGGCGACTGCGTCAACTGCCGGCTCTGCGAACAGACTTGCCCAAATGGCGCTATCCTGGCGCCGGAACCTGCCGCCTGGCCGGAAAAATACGCTGCTGGCCGACAACGCATCCAGCGTCTGCTCGCCATCACGCCCCTTGCCCTTGCGGCTGGCGCTTGGCTCGGCTTTGCCTTGGCGCCCCTGGTCGCGCAAACCAATCCAGATGTGGCCTTAGTCAAAGAACTTGATGACATGAGCGGCTCCGAAACTGTCATCGCCTTCATCGTCTCCGGCCGCTCCGAGACAGAATTACGGCAGGCAGCCTGGAAGGCTACCCGCACCGCACGCTTCGGCATGACCGCCGCTGGCGCTGTCGGCGCCCTCGTCATCATGGCCGAACTGATCGGCTTGGCACGACGTCACCCGGAACGACGGAATTATACGATTGACCCAGCCCTCTGCGTTGCCTGCGGACGGTGCTTCGCACTCTGCCCAGTCGAACGCGCCCGCCAACGGCAAAACCCAAATACGGAGAAACAGACATGAAAGTACTGTTAATCAACGGCAGCCCCAACCATAATGGCTGCACCCACACTGCCCTGCAAACGGTCGCTGCCCAACTCCAGCAGGAAGGCATCGACACTGCGGAACTCCACATTGGCAACAAGCCCATCCAAGGCTGCATCGGCTGCGGCGCCTGTCGAAAAAATGGCAATGGCTGCACCTTCTCCGACGATCTGGTCAATGAAGCTGCTGAGCGCCTATGCCAAGCCGACGGCCTGGTTGTCGGTACGCCGGTCTACTATGCCGGCCCCAATGGCGCATTATGCGCCTTCCTTGACCGGCTGTTCTTCTCCCGCGGCGGCGCTTTTGCGTTCAAGCCGGCTGCTGCTGTCGTCAACTGCCGCCGCGGTGGCGCCAGCGCAGCGTTTGACCGTCTCAACAAGTATTTCACCATCGCCAAAATGCCGGTGGTTTCCTCGCAATACTGGAATTCCACGCATGGAATGACGCCGGAAGAAATGCAGTCTGACCAGGAAGGCTTACAGACTATGCGCACTCTGGGACGCAACATGGCCTGGCTGCTGAAATGCATTGACATTGCCAAAGACAAGGTGCCGCGGCCAACCCTGGAACAGCCCGTCTGGACCAACTTCGTCCGATGACCCCAAACGCCCTTTTTCCGAGACCAAATTGCATCAGAATTAAGTATTATGTGAAATCTTTTGATGAACACTTCTAAACCCTCAGGCACCGCACGTAGTTCAATCTTCAGCTTACCGTATATCCCTCGCTTGCACGAGCACGTAGTTCAAACTTTAGTTTGCTGTATGTCCCGCAGGCTTTAGCCTGCCAACAGGAGCACGTAGTTCAAACTTTAGTTTGCTGTATGTCCCGCAGGCTTTAGCCTGCCAACATGCAATTCAAACTTCAGCTTGCCGTACATAACAAACGATTATGTCTCGCCCCATTGGTGTTTTGGCGCCCCGCGACATAAAGCAAATCTCTCTTTCTATCACAAAACTTCTCTCATCTCCCCAAATTATGAATCGGCCCCTCCTATACCATCTCAGCCGAAATCTCTGCCTGGTTGCACTAGCATTTCTCCTGCTGCTGGGCTGCCTGCTGGCTGTGGAAGCACAACGCGCCAGCAAAGCCCTGCCTGACACCGAAGCCATCATCGCTGACCTGCGCGGTCAAATCGGCCAGAAATCCGGCGACCAGCAATTCGTCGACTCTCTCCGAGACCTCGACCTGCTGTATCGGCAGACTTACTTTCGCTACCACGACCGCATGAACCTTGGTCGCACCCTGGCAGCCGCCGGCCTGATCGCTTTCCTCGCCGGCGCTGCCGGCATGGCCCTTACGGGCGATTACGTCCTGCGCAAACCGTCTGGAGCTGCGACCGCAGCACAACTCCAGCAGAACACGTATCTGCGTCACGGCCTGGCCGCAGTCATGGCCGTCATCATGGTCGCCCTAGCCGTCACCACCATCCGCGATGCCAGCCAGCCCCGCCGACAGACGCCACCGACAGGCGCACCGCAGCCAGGCGCCGCTGAAACTGCCTCCAGCCCAACAGCCGCGACCACGACAGTACCGCTCGCAGACCTGGTTCCTGTCCTGCCGCTCCCGGAAGCCCTGGCCCGCGCTGCCAGCTTCTGGCCCGGATTCCGAGGCTCCATTCTCCCCAACCAAAACCGCCTGCCAGCCTCTTGGAACCTGCACACCGCCTGGTCAACCAAAGTCCCGCTGCCAGGTTTCAACTCACCGGTCATCTGGGAAACTCGCATCTACCTGACCGGCGGCGACAAAAAGGAACGCGCCATCTTCTGCTTCAGCCTCGACGACGGAAGCCTCCTCTGGACCTGCAAAGCAGACCACGTTGCAAAACTGCCGTCCGTGACCGACGATACCGGCTATGCCGCCCCGACTGCCGTCGTTGACGACAATAGCGTCATTGCTGTATTCGCCACCGGCCAAATCATCGCCGCTGATCACCAGGGAAACCGACGCTGGGCCAGCCAGATGCCTGACCAGGAAATCTCCTACGGCTACGCAGCCTCGCCATTGCTGGCAGGCGACACCCTCGTTCTCCAGCATGACATGGAAAAAAAGCAAACGATTCTAGGTCTGGACCCGCTGACCGGCAACATCCGCTGGCAGACGACCAGACAGGCAGCCACCTCCTGGTCGTCGCCAACGCTCCTCCTTACTGCCGATGGCTTCCCAGTCATCTTCACCGCAGACAGCGCCAAGGCCGCAGCCTTTGACCTCACTACCGGCAAGCAACTCTGGGAAAACGAATGTCTGGGCGGTGAAGTAGCGACCTCTGCTTTCGTGTATCAAGGCAACTTCTACTTTGCCAATACCGGCGCCGTTGCAGCCGCCTTTGAACCGCTCTCGCCAACTCCACGCTGGGAAAACCACAATGTGCCTATGCCGGATGTAGCCTCGCCAGTCGTTGCTGAAAATACCATGTACCTGTTCACCAGCGGCGGCACCGTCATCGGCCTCAATGCCAGCACCGGCGAAGAAATCTTCGAGGAAAATTTCGACAACGGCTTTTACTCCTCGCCGGTCGTAGTGGGCGGCAAGATCATCGCCATCAATCTGGACGGCAAACTCATTGTGGTGACACCGTCGTCAGAGCGTTTTATCCTGGAAGCCGAACACGAGCTCGGTGAATCAGTGATGGCCACTCCGGCCTTTGCCCAGGGCCGGATCATCATCCGCACGGTTGACAACCAACTGCTCTGCCTGGAGGCCGCGCCATGATTGTCAACGACCTCCTGCCCCGGCTCAATGATCTCCAGCGCCAGTTCGGCTACCTCCCCTTGTCTGAACTGACGTCTCTGGCTGCTGAAACTGGCGTCAGCATGGCTGAAATCACCTCCACCGCCACCTTCTACAGCGGCTTTCGAACTCAACCGGGCGGCAAGTATCTCATCCGCGTCTGCATCGGCGCTGCCTGCCACGTAAAAGGCGCGGAAAAAGTCTATGACGCCTTCCGCAGAGAGCTGGCCATCACCGGCGAGGACGACACCAGCGCTGACCGGCTTTTCACCGTCAGCAAGGCAGCCTGCCTCGGCTGCTGCATGCTGGCTGTCGCCGTCCAAATCGAGAACCATATCTTCGGTTGGGTCGAGCCAGCCACTGTCGCGGATGTGATTCGCGATTTTCTGCATGCCAAGGCAGAGGAGTTGGCCGCCGCCCAGGAAGGCCGAGCGTCAGCCGACCCTACCGACGCCAGCGCTGAAGTCTGCGTCTGCCGCTGCTCATCCTGCCGGGCCGCCGGCGCTGAAAAAGTCTGGCAAAGCCTGCACCGCGAAGCCGGTCGATACGGCCTTCCTGTCCACCTCCGCGAAGTCAGCTGCACCGGAAAATCCTACCGCGCCCCGGAAGTGACTATTCACAGCGCCGGCC
>JAAZKI010000197.1 GCA_012799905.1 Lentisphaerota bacterium
AGCACCCTGCCCGGAACGGTTGTATTCATTTGCACCGAACCGATATTGACGATGCTGCCCCCTTGTTTCATCAAAGCGATTTCCCGCAGAGCACAGAACAGCGTTCCTTTGATATTCATATCGGTCAATTGATGATAGATGGCTTCATCAATGGCTTCCAGCGGAACAGCTCCCGGGTCCCAACCGGCATTGTTCACAGCAGCATCCAATGTGCCCCATCGCTCTTTTATCGCATTGAACATTGCTTCCAGTTCGGACATCTTGGAAAGGTCCGCACGGAAAGTGATCCCCTGGACACCTAGGCCCTGTATTTCCGCCAGCAACTCGGAGGCTTCAGTCGGATTGGAACGGTAGTGCAGAAAAAGGTCGGCGCCTGCCCGCGCAAAGGCCAAAGCGATGCCACGTCCAATCCCCTTCCCCGCACCAGTAATCAGGACTTTTTTGCCTTTTAATTCATTCATTTGGAAAACTCAATTTGGATTTTTTGGTAAAGGGTCTCAAAAAGCTCATCATATATCGGATCGCTGGCAAATCCCGGGCGGCGGCAGTAGTCATTGGCAATCAAGCCGCGTTTTTTCAGAATGCGTTTCTCGAAATAGATGATTTGTTCGACGTTTTGACGAATATGATTCAAGAGGTCGTTGAGTTTTCCATGAACCCGCAGCGCCTCGGCCTCATTGCCGGCCAGCAAGGCATCCCAAATCTTGCGGTAAACATCCGGCATGGAAGGGCCAGGCATCACACCGTAAGCGCCACGCTTGAAGCCTTCAATCATCTGGAAACCGGCGTTTCCGACAAAAATTTTGCGGTCGTTCGGCAGCATTTTTGCCAAGGTGCTGATATAGGCGCCTGGCGGCTTGCATTCGATTTTGAAATAGCGCAGGTTTTGATGCTTTTCAGCAAGCTGCGCCAGGACACTCGGTGGAATTGCCACTCCGGTCTGATCAGGCGCATACTGGATCATCAACGGCAATTGCACCGCTTCGCACAAAGCATCCAGGTGTTCAAACAGTTCTGTCCCGGCCGGCTTCAGGAAGAATGGGGGTAGGGCCATCATGCAGTCTGCTCCGGCATCCTCGATCTGCTTGGCCCGGCAAACCGCTGAAATCGTAGAATGCTTCGTATTGGAGATGATGATCGGAACCCCGTTTTTATGACAGACCTCTACTGAAGCGCTGATCAGCGCTTCTTCCTCATCCGTGTCAAACTTGTAATATTCCCCAGCAATCCCAAACAGGGTCAGCGCCTGAGCGCCAAGGCCAATCAGTTTTTCGCAACACCGGAAGTATCCCGGCACATCAACAGAGCCGTCATCACGATATACAGCCGGCGCTATCGGACAAATTCCTTTGATTTTCATGGTTATCTCACTCAACCTGTTAATGTGCAAAATCTTGGGATAAAAGTGAATACTTCCTGAATCCGTGAAGAAACCTCTTGAAAAGAGGTCAAAAATAGTTGACAACCTGCTAGTTTACAGCACATTATGTCATTGTCAAAACATCATAATTCCACTCACCAACGAGGTTGCCAATGATTAAGTTAATGCAGAGTTCAGAAGAAATCAATTCGACCGACGGCCTTCCCAGCATCGGAGATTGTATGGTCTCCGCCCCGTCCCAAGGTCGCACAATAGGTCATAGACTCCTGAAAAGATGATACATTATTACCCATAATTTCAACATTCTCACCATAACAATCATTCGCAGTTATGCTATAATAATACCAATGCAAACTGCGAAGACAAGTCCAGCCGCGATTTTTTGCCCGTGCATATAGGCGGCCAATGCTCTATAACGGCCATTTCTGCCTGTATGCGTCTATGCACCGGCTAAAAAGCCCATGAAAGACAAGTGCCTTTGCTCGGCTGTCCACCAAAGTCCACTAACGTCCACAGTCCATTGCCTACTATCGTCCATAGTTGTGCAACGGCGTTCTTGCCGTCGTTGCCATGACCCGTTGATGGTGTTGCAGAATGGCCTCAGATGAAAATAACAAAGGAGCTATGGAAAAAATGTCGATGATAAATGTGTTTGATGTCTCTTTGGAGGATTTTCCACGACTGGCGGGTGAAGAGTCTGACAACGGCCGCTTCAATCGCGCCGTGGCTGCTGCGGCCGACCGCGTTTTGTTTGTGCCCGCCGGCGTCTATGAGCTCGACGAAACCCTGAAGATCAACAACCTGTGTTCGCTGCTCATACACAAATCCGCCGTCATCCGCGCCGTGGCTGAAATGGACTACGTGTTGGTGTATGACGCCCAAAATCACTGGCTCAAGGGCAAGGACACGGATTTCAATCTCTTCATCTGTGGCGGCGACTTGGATGGCAATGGCCTGGCTAGCTGTCTAATGCTAACCGAATTCCACCATTTCACGCTGCGGGACATCACCCTGCGCAATGGTCGCAAGTACGGTTTGCGCGTACAGGACTACGGTCACAGCTATGAGCTGATCGCCAATAATGTCTATGGCCGCTGCTACCTGCCGGGCTTGGCGGGCAATGTGGGCATCAGCATCAACGGCGGCGACAGCCATTACACGGACTGTATCATGGTTGACTACACTGTCGGCATGGAAATCACCAGTGGGGGTTCCAATCGCCTGACCCGCTGCCACATCTGGGGTGGACCATTACCACCGCGCCAAGAAGGCGAAGATAGGGAAATGCTGGTCGATTCCATCAATTTCAAGATTGCCGGCGGTGACACCCTGTTGCGCGACTGCTACGCCGATACCGGCAAAACCGGCTTCCTGATTGAAGGCAATGCCCGGCTCCTGGGCTGCGCCTACTACAACAACTTCAAATCATTCAAGCTTGACGATGTCACCGTCATTCGCCACCGCAAGGGCAAGCTGCTGGTATCCGATTGCTACTTCACCAAGACCTCGCCCAAGGCCACGGTCTATGATGGCATCGGCGGCGTCACTTGGCGCGATAATATCTACAATTCCTTCGACGAGGCCGACCTGCCCAAATAAGCACGGCAATACGTCGCCCCTGCGGCAGGCTGCGGGACGCAACTGAAAACGATAATAAAAATAGCAAGACACCCTAAATTTATGTCCTTATAAGACTCAGGAATCATTGAATCGCCAAGAAAAGAAGAAAGGTTCTTAGTCAGCGCTCTCCTCGGCGGCCAGTCCATTCATTGAATCGCGCCAGAGCGGCATTGACAACTTTTCGGACGGGTTCTAAACCGCCATGGCCTGGCCCTGCTTCGCCCCGAAGCAGGGCTTTTTGCCTTTCCAGCCACAAAAATCCAAATAATACCAGCGCCAGCACGTTAATTGTTATATTCTAAATAAATCACTAACATCACCTCATTCCGCGCCGTTTCTGCCTACTCACAGGCCGATGCGGCGCATAAAGAACTGCGACCGATGAACGTTTGCGACTATGCTCATGCCCGCCTCGCTGCCAGTAGAGCCATCCCCTTTCTCCTGGGAAGCATCCTTCTCCTGAACGGCTGCCGTTCCACCCGTGAATGGCGCGACCAGGCAGACGAACGCGCTAACCAGTGGCTGCAAAAAGCGCAGCAGGATGTCAACGGCAAAACGGAACCGATTATCGTGGAAACGCCGGCTGACACCCTCCGGCGACGACTGCTGTTGGACCAGAAACTCCAGCAGACTGACGCGGCCTCCCTGGGCATCACTGACCTGGCGAACACCGAACGCTGGCAAAATAACAAACACCTCAAACCCTTCGTCGATGACCTGCTGGCAGCGAAGTCGACCTGGAACACTGCCGAGCCAATTGCGCTGTCCCTGGCTGACGCCATCGTCATTGCAGCACGCCATAACCGCGACTTTCAAAGCCAGAAAGACGCCCTCTTCCAAACCGCCCTGGCTCTTGACCTCGAAGACCACCAATTCCAAAACACTTTCAGTGGGATGCTCGCCAGCACCCTCAGCAGCAGCCATAATGGCGACCGCCGCAACACCGGACTGACCAATGACGCCACCCTAGGCGTCAAAAGAACCTTCAAAAACGGCATTGAACTGACCAGCAGCCTCAGCGTTGACCTGGTCAAAATGCTCACCGGCGACCGCGGCTCAAGCTGGGGAATCCTCGGAGACGCCTCCATCAACATCCCCCTGCTGCGCGGCGCCGGCGAATTCATCGCCGCCGAAAGCCTCACCCAGGCTCAGCGCAACCTGGTCTATGCTGTCCGGGACTTCGAACAATACAAGCGCGGATTCATCGTCCGCATCGCCAACTCGTACCTCGGCGTCCTCCAATCCGGCCAGCGCATCATCAACCAGGAAGAAAACTACAAACGCGTCGTCACCTCGACGCGCCGTTCCCGCCGCATGGCTGACGCCGGACTCCTGCCGGAATACCAATTTGACCAGGCGGTGCAGGATGAATTGAGAGCCCGCGACAACTGGGTCAGCGCCCGGCTCTCCTACGAAGCCAGCCTCGACGCCTTCAAAATCCTCCTCGGACTGCCGCCCGACGCCAAAATCGAGACCATGACCTCAGAACTCGACGCGCTGCAACTGGCCTGCCAGACTCTCGGCGGTGAAGGTGAAATCACCAACTACTCCCAAGTCCCAGCAGCAGACGCGCCAGTCGTCCTCAAGGACGTCGACAACAAAAATGCCGGCCCCTACGAAATCGACGCTGACAAGGCCGTCGCCATCGCCCTCAAAAATCGCCCTGACCTGCGCAACTCACTCGAAAGAATCGAGGACGCCCAGCGGGACGTGCTCATCAAGGAGGACGCCCTGCGCGCAGAGATGACTATCGGCGGTCGCGCCAGCATCGGCGAGTCGAGGGGACTCGGCCAGGCCAACAGCCCCGACGGGTCGTTCCGGGCCTCGCGCGGAACCTACTCTGTCCCGCTCTACCTGAATCTCCCCTTTGAGCGCACCCGCGAACGCAACGCCTATCGCAACAGCCTCATCAATCTGGAAAGGGCAGTCCGCAACTTCCAGCGGGATGAGGACGCCATCAAGGAAGCCGTGCGCGGCAAGACGCGCAACCTCCTGGAAAACCGCTCCCGCATCGTCATCCAGCGCCAAGCGGTTCGGTTGGCCGAGCGCCGCGTCAAGAGCACTGACCTGCTCCTGCAAGCTGGACGCGCCGCCATCCGTGACGTGCTGGAAGCCCAAAACGCCCTCCTCTCAGCACAGAACTCCCTGATTTCCGCCGTAGTCACCTACCGCATCAACGAGCTGGAACTCCAACGCGACCTCGGCATTCTCTCCGTCACCGCCGATGGCGACTGGCATGAACCGTCCCTGAACGACTTTGATTAAAAGTAAAACCAGCGGCTGACGCTGACGCCGCTGCACCTTATCCGCTCCCATACCGCATTCGCGCGCAAGAAAGGCTACCTCATGGCTGCAAAACGCTCCTTTTTCAAAACTTTGCTCCGCTGGCTATTCTTCCTGGTAATCATCGCCGCTGTCGGCTGGTGGTACTGGCAACGCCCCAAACCGATAAGCGCAGAACAGCAAAGCCGCATCTTCGCCAAGGTCGAAAGAGGCCCCCTGGTGATCAACCTGACTGAAGCCGGCAGCATCAAACCCAGAGAGCAAATCGTCATCAAAAGCCAGGTTGAAGGCCGCAACTCCATCCTCTACATCGTCCCCGAAGGACAGAGAGTAAGCAAGGGCGATATCCTCATTGAGCTCGACTCCTCCACCCAGCAAGACAAGCTCGTCAACCAGGAAATCACCGTCCAGAACTCCAACGCCTCTTACACCCAGGCCATGGAAAATATGGAAGTGGTCAAAAATCAGGCCAAGGCCGATGTTGACAAGGCCGAGCTGGCCCTGCGCTTCGCCAAGGAAGACTTAATCAAATACAAAGACGGCGACTACCCCAAGACGCTCAACGAACTGGAAAGCAAAGTCACCTTGGCCGCCGAAGAGCTGCAACGCGCCCGCGACACCTTGAAATGGTCTAAGACCCTGTTCGAAGAAAAATACCTGTCAGAAACTGAATACCGCTCGGATGAACTGTCCTGCCGCCGCGCCGAACTCAACCTGGTCACTGCCCAGAACAACGTCTCGCTGCTCCAGGAATACACCTACAAACGCCAGATCGCTCAGCTTGAAAGCGATGTCGCCCAAAGCGAAATGGCCCTGGAACGCATCCGCCGCTCCACCCGCGCCAACATCGTCCAAGCCGAGGCTCAGCTGCGCGCCCGCGAACTGGAACAGAACCGGCAGAGAAAACGGCTGGAGAAAATCAAGGATCAAATCGCCAAGTCCACCATCGTCGCGCCGACTGACGGCCTGGTCATCTACGCCACCAGCGCCGGAAACCGCTGGCGCGGCAATACCGAGCCGCTCCAGGAAGGACAGGAAGTGTTCGAACGCCAAGAACTTATCTACTTGCCGACCGCTGACACCTTCAACGCGGAAGTCAAAATCCACGAAACCTACCTGAAAAAAATCTATGTCGGCCTGCCGGTGCGAGTCCGCATCGACGCCTTGCCTGGTCAGATTTTCATGGGCAAAATCACCAAGATTGCGCCGCTTCCCGACGCCCAGAGCATGTTTATGAACCCGGACCTCAAGGTCTACAACACCATTGTTGAACTCGAAGGCGGCGACGGCGTCCTCAAGTCAGGCATGAACTGCGAAGCCGAAATCATCATCGAACAACACGAAGACGCGCTCTATGTCCCCATCCAATGCGTTGTCCGCGTCGGCGGCAAACCGGTCGTCTATCTCAAAGATGGCGATGACCTGGAACGCCGCGATGTCGAAATCGGCCTTGATAACAACCGGATGGTGCATATCATCAGCGGCCTCCAGGAAGGCGAAGAAGTCCTCATCACCCCGCCCCTGCAAGACGCTGTCTCTATCCGCGCCACTGACGAAATCGCTGATATTGACATCCCGACCCGCGAACAGGCTGACGCGGCAGAGGCGTTGAAGCAGGCAGCCAACAGCAGCCGCAGCCGTAACGGCGACGGCCAGGCCGCCAACGCCGACCGCAGTAAAATCCGTGAGCAGATGGCCAACATGAGCGAAGAGGAACGCGCCGAGTTCATCAAGAAAATGCGGGCCCGGCGGCCACAACAAAACCGCGACGGAGAGGGCGGCGAAGGCCAGCCAGCAGCACCGCGCCGCCGCCGTCCCCCAAGCCAAGACGGCGCAGCGCCTGCCCCTGCCAACCCCCAGCCGTGACGCGGACAAAAACGGAACACGCCTCTATGTCTCAATCCAATTCATCTCAATACGCTGTCCGCTTCGAGGACATCTATAAAATCTACCGGATGGGCACGACCGAGGTGCGCGCCCTGGACGGCGTCAGCGCCAATTTCAGCAAAGGCAGCTTCTGGGCTATCATGGGTCCAAGCGGCTCCGGCAAAAGCACCATGCTTAACCTGCTCGGCTGCCTGGACCGGCCGACCTCAGGAAAATACTTTCTTGACAACCAGGACGTAAGCACCCTCAATGACGATGACTTAAGCGACATCCGCCTGAAATACCTGGGATTCATCTTCCAGAGCTTCAACCTGATTCCACAGCTGACCGTCGAGGAGAACATCGCCTTGCCCCTGTACTACCTCGGCTGGCCCAACCAGCAGCGCGAAGCCCGCGCCCGCGAATTGGCCGCCCTCGTCGGCCTCGAAGAACGCCTCCGCCACCGCCCCGCTGAACTGTCCGGCGGCCAGCAGCAACGCGTGGCTATCGCCCGCGCACTCTCCAATGACCCGGTCTTCCTCCTCGCTGACGAGCCGACCGGAAATCTCGACACTGCCACCAGCATCGAAATCATCGAACTGCTCAAAAAACTCAACCACGAAGGCAAGACCATCATCATGGTGACACACGAGCCGGACATCGCCAGGCACGCCACCAGCCAACTCTTCATGCGGGACGGCAAAATCCAAAAAATCACTCATGGCCTGCCAGACACGCCGGACGCGACCAGCCCCTGAACCACACGTCGCCGTCCCCCAACCTCCAGACCCCTGATACCCGCCATGTTCATCCATCCAGTCCGATTTTTCCGCGATATCCAACTGGGCATCAAGAACTTGATGCTGCATAAGCTGCGCTCGTTGCTCACCATGCTCGGCCTGGTGTTCGGCGTTGGCAGCGTCATCGCCATGCTCGCAGTCGGCGAAGGCGCCAGCGCCGAGGCTCTCAACCAAATCCGCCAACTCGGCAGCCGCAACATCATCGTCAGTGCTCAGAAGCCTGCGGACGAGCAAAGCTCCGCCAACACACGCATCCGCATCAGCATCTATGGCCTGCTCTATGACGACGCCGAGCGCATCGCCGAGACCATCCCGACCGTCAACCGAATCGTCCCGGTCAAAAGCATCCAGAACACCGGCCGCATGGGCAAACGCACCCTTGACATGCGCATCGTCGGCACCAACAGCGCCTGGTTTGACCTGGTTGACCGGCCCATCATCGCTGGACGCGTCATCACCCCTAGAGATGAATTCGACAAAAGCAACGTCGTCGTCCTCACTGAACATGGCACCAGACGGCTGATGGCGACCGAAGCAGTCGTCGGCGAAAGCATCCGCATCGGCGCCAACTACTATGAAATCATCGGCGTCGTCCGCAGCGAAGGCGCCACCGAAGGCTCTATGCAGACGCCGGACCAGCAGACTGACGCCTATATCCCCCTCACCACCGCCCGTGAACACTACAGCGACTTCTTTGTCCAGAGGAAATCCGGCACGGTCATCCGCGAATTGGTCGAACTGCACCAATTGATTATCGAAGTCGACAAGGAAGAAAACGTCGAGGCGACGGCCCAGGCGGTGGAGCGCTTGCTGGAAATCTTCCACAAGAAGAAGGACTACAGCGTCAGCGTGCCGCTGGCCTTGCTCCGGCAGGCCGAAGCCACCAAGCGGACGTTCAACATCGTACTGGGCTCCATCGCCGGCATCAGCCTCCTGGTCGGCGGCATCGGCATCATGAACATCATGCTGGCCTCGGTAACCGAAAGAACCCGCGAGATCGGCATCCGGCGCGCTATCGGCGCCAAGCAGCGCCAGATCGTGGCCCAGTTCCTCATCGAAACCGTGGTTCTCTCCTTCTCCGGCGGCTTAATCGGCATCGGCCTGGGGCTGCTGATTCCGTGGATTATCACCCAAGTCGTCAAAATGCCGACGGTCGTGAGCCTGTACAGCCTCGTCTTATCCCTCGGCATCAGTGTTTCGATCGGCATCATCTTCGGCATATACCCGGCTATGCGCGCCGCCCGCCTTGATCCGATCGAAGCCCTCCGCCATGAATAGCCGCTGAGTCGGCTCCATCCAACAGGAAACACCACCATGACAAGCACTTTCCGCGAACTCGGCCAGACCGGCATCAAGGTCTCCACCGTCACCATGGGATGCTGGGCCATCGTTGGCGACGCCACCTGGGGACCACAAAACGAACAGGACGCCATCAACGCCATCCATGCCGCCCTTGACCTGGGCGTCAACTGCTTTGACTCCGCAGAAATGTACGGCAACGGCTATTCCGAGCAAATTCTCGCCAAGGCCCTGGCCGGAAAACGCGACCAAGTCGTGCTCTGCTCCAAATTCATCTCTCAGCACGCCAACTCCTGGGAAGACCTGTCCGGCGCCTGCAACAACAGCCTCAAAAACCTCGGCGTTGACTGCATTGACGTCTATTACCTCCACTGGCCCAACCGGCAGACCCCTATCGAAGCCATTGCCGGATGGTGTGACGACTTGCGCCGGCAAGGCAAAATCCGTGCCTTCGCAGTTTCCAACTTCGGCGTCGGCGATCTGGGCGACCTGCTCAAAGTCACTACCCCGGCTGTCAACCAGCTCCCCTATAACCTGCTCTGGCGCGTCATCGAAAACGAAATCCTGCCGCTGTGTTGCCAGCACGGTGTCAGCGTGGCCTGCTATTCGCCCATCGCCCAGGGTCTGCTCACCGGGAAATTCGCTGATGCCGATTCTGTTCCGGAGTCACGCGGCCGCACCCGCCATTTTTCTCGGCATCGGGCTCAGGTCCGCCACCAGGAAGATGGCCAGGAAGAAGCCACTTTCGCCGCCATCCGGGCCATTGCCGCCATCGCTGACGACTTGTCCTGCCCCATGGCAGAGTTGGCCCTGGCCTGGCTCATCCACCAGCCGGGAATCGCGACCGTCATCGCCGGTGCCCGCAACCCAGAGCAGATGGCCGCCAACGCCAAAGCGATGACCAGAACCCTGACCCCGGAAACCATTGACCGGCTCAAGGCCGTCACCGAACCGCTCAAGGCCGCTTTCGGCAACAATGCAGACATGTGGCAATCCGGCGAAAACAGCCGCTACCGCTGAACCGGCGCATACGCCCGCTGACCGTAGGTACCGTACGTAGACCCCATCCAAAAAGAATTTTTCTTCAAAACAGCGCTTATGTGTCACCCCTGGCGGGGCTCAAAATTATTATACGCCTCACCCAGGGCTTCGCT